>JBFJMP010000128.1:0-6851 GCA_041633895.1 Nitriliruptoraceae bacterium | reverse complement strand
TCGTGGCTCGACCATCTAGGAGACAGCATGACCACCGACGGGACCGGCGCGGGACACCTGTGGGGTGCTCGGTTCGCACAGGGCCCCGACGAAGCGGCGTGGCAGCTCGGCGTGTCCACGCACTTCGACGTGCACCTGTGGCGTCAGGACATCGCTGGATCGCGAGCCCATGCGCGTGAACTGCACCGCATCGGCGTGCTCGACGCCGACGAACTGCAGCGGATGCTCGGGGCACTCGACGCGTGCGCGGCGGAGTTCGATGCCGGCACCTTCGCGTTCGAGGCCTTCGACGAGGACGTGCACGGGGCGATCGAACGGTGGCTGGTGGACCGGCTCGGCGACCTCGGCGGCAAGTTGCGGGCCGGCCGGTCACGCAACGACCAGATCGCGAACGACCTGCGCCTGTACCTGCGCGACGCGTGCGACCACCTCGTCACGTGCGTGCGTGCCCTGCAGCACGCGCTGGCGGACCAGGCCGAAGCCCACCTCGACTGGCTGGCGCCCGGGATGACCCACCTCCAGCGTGGACAACCGGTCCTGCTCGGCCACCACCTGCTGGCGTACGCGTGGATGCTGGACCGCGATGCGGGACGCCTCGCCGACGCCCGCCATCGCATGGACACGTCGGTGCTCGGCTCCGGGGCCATGGCCGGACTGACGCTGGACCTCGACCCGGCGGCCTACGCCCAGACGCTTGGCTTCGCCCGCGTGGCCGACAACTCCATGGATGCCGTCGCGTCGCGTGACTTCGCGCTGGAGTTCCTCGCTGCCGCTGCGATCCTGGCCACGACGTTGTCGCGCATGGGGGAGGAGATCGTGTTGTGGGCCTCTTCCGAGTTCGGCTTCGCCCGGGTTGGTGATGCGTTCTCGACCGGTTCGTCGATCATGCCGCAGAAGCGCAACCCCGATGTCGCGGAGTTGGTCCGCGGCAAGGCGGGGCGCGTCATCGGTGACCTGATGGCGTTGCTGACGATCGTCAAGGGCCTGCCGCTGACCTACAACCGCGACCTGCAGGAGGACAAGGAACCCGTCTTCGACGCGGTGACGACCCTGTCCATGACGCTGCCGGCAATGACCGGGTGCGTGGCCAGCCTGACGTTCGACCGGGACCGTCTCGCTGCAGCGGCGGCCGGCGGCTTCTCGCTGGCCACCGACCTCGCGGAGGAGTTGGTGCGTCGCGGCGTGCCGTTCCGCGAGGCGCATGAGGTCGTCGGCGGGGTCGTCAGGATGGCGGAGGCACGGGGCGTCGATCTCGACGGGCTGACGCCCGAGGAGATCGCGTCAGCGCACGAGGTCCTCGACCAGTCGGTGGCGGACATGCTGGACGTGCGCCAGGCCGTCGAGCGTCGTCGTGCCGTGCTGGGCACGTCATCGACGTCCGTGGCGGCGCAACTCCAGCGCCTGCGCGCTGCCGCTGGACCGCGAGGCACCTGATCCGGCGTCGGACGTCAGCGCGTCGCCGCGGCGACCGGGGTCGCCGTGGGTGCCTGGGCCAACGGCAGCGTCACTTCGAAGGTCGTCGGACCCGAAGACGAGGTCAGGACCACATCGCCACCGTTGCGGCGGGCGAGGGTCCGGGTGACGGGCAGGCCGATCCCGAGGCCGGTCGCGGTACGACGATCGCCCGCACTGGCCTGCGCGAACGGCTCGAAGAGCGAGCCGACGAAGCTGGGCGGGATGCCGGGCCCGTGGTCGGAGACCTGGACGACGACGGCCTGGTCGATGGTGCGCACCTCGACCTGGATGGGAGCCCGCCCGTACTTGGCGGCGTTGGCGAACAGGGAGCGGAGGATCTGCTGGGCGTCGGCCGGTGCGGCGTATGCCTGGCCGTAGCCGACGCACTGGACCTGGAGTTCGAGTTCGGTGGCGACCCGGTGGGTGGTGTCGACCATGTCGACGGGGCGCTGGGCCTGCGGCAGGGTGCGGTGCTCGGACAACGTGAGCAGGTCGCTGATGATCGCCCACAGGCGGTCACCGTGGCGGTTGATGGCCTCGTGGGCCAGGTCCATCTGCTCCGGCGTCATCTCGTCCTGGCGGTTGACCAGCATCTCCCCGAACCCGCGGATGAGGGTGATGGGGGTCCGCAGTTCGTGTGACACCTTCGACAGCAGGTCGTCGCGGACGGCGGACAACTCCTCGAGTCGGCGGGTGTGCAGGTCGCGCAACTCCTGCTCCTGCCGGATCTGCGTGACGTCGCGAATGGTCACGGTGAGCCCACGGGCGTCGTCCGTGCCGGCCGACCATGCCGAGCCCGACACCTCGATGATGCGGGCGCGGACGTCGACGTCCTGTGGTGGCAGCACGTCGGTCACGGTCGTCGGGTCGACGCCGGGGATCAACTCCTGCAGCGGACGACCGATCAAGGCCGCGGGCGGTCGGCCGAGGAGCTCACTGACGACGGGGTTGGCGTCCTGGACCACACCGTCGGTTCCGACGTCGATGATGCCCACCGGGGCGTTGTCGATGACGGCGCGTTCGTGCGCCATCGTGGTGGCGAGGTCGGCCGTGGCCTCGTCGACACGACGCTGGAGGCGTTCCGACTCGGACGCGCGTCGGCGGATGAGGACGAGGACCATGACTGCGGCCAGGGCGGTCATGGCCGCGATCATCGGGACCGCCGGTGCGATCAGCGGCCAGTCGTCCGTCGGGGCCGCCCGGATCTCCCACTCGATGCCGGGAACGTCGACGGCGGCGGACACCGGGTTGGCCGGTGCCTCGTCCAGTCCGTAGACGAGCCCACTCGTCCCGGCCAGTTCGTTGAGGACTTGCGAGGATCCGCTGTCCCGCGTCTGGATCTGGACCTCCAGGTCCCCGTACCTGAAGGTCTCGTCGGTGGTCAGGCCCGCGTTGCGGAAGAGCGGTTCGACCCGCAGCAGGGTGAGGACCCCTTCTTCGGTGGGCGCCGAGCCGTCCAACGACACGGCGGGGTGCAGGCCGAAGAGCACGTCGCCGAGGACGGGGATGTCCACGGGACCGGCGACGGCGATGTCGCCGTTCGCGAACACGTCGCCGATGAGGTTGCTGATGCCCATGTCCCCGTCGCCGCCGATGTCGATGCCGTCCTGTTCGGTGTCGTCGACGCCGAGCAGTGCCCGGGTGCCGGCATCCAGCGTCGGCAGGCGCAGGTCGAAGATGCGGGTGCCGCGCAGGACGCCGGCACCGAACAGGACGTCGTCTGCGCTGTTGTCGACCGCGGCAGCGAACAGTCGTCCACTGTCGTCCGTGACGCCGGCGCGGATGACGGCCAGCGTCTCGGCCTCGTCGAGACGACGGTCGAGGGCCACCTCGAGTCGGTCCGCCAGGATGGCGATCTGCTCGCTTGCCTCCGTGCGCACGGCGTCGCGATGGCGCAGCGTCTCGCTGGCCACCAGGAGCGCTCCCGCGGCCAGCACGCCGCAGGCGGCGAGGATCGCCGTCAACCTGCCTCCGTGGAACACGCCCTGCCTTCCGAGTACGGTCACTGGTCTCGTGGCGAGATGTCCGCCCCGGACCCCTTGACGTGGACATCGGTCACGGTAGCCACGGGATTAGGGTCCCGGATCGGATGGTCCCGACGGCTCATGAACAACTGGTGATGATGGGCCAGATGGACAACGGCCCGTGGCCACAGATGGTCCGTTTGGACCGAGATGCACGATTGGGGAACACATGCCCAGCGGCAACGACCGGGTGGTTCGCCTGCTCGAGGAGTTGGCTCGGCTCACGGAGGTCGACGAGGGAGACCCCAACTCGTTCCGGGTGCGTGCCTACCGGACGGCCGCGCGGACCATCGACAGCCACACCGGCGACGTCACGACCCTGACGGCGTCGCAGTTGGCCGGCCTCAAGGGGATCGGTCGCTCGACGGCCGCCAAGATCCGCGAGATCGTCGACACGGGGACGATGCAGCGGCTCGAGGAGCTGCGCGAGGCGTACCCGCCCGGCCAACTCGAGCTCCTGCGGGTCCCGGGGCTGGGGCCGCGCACGCTGGCGCTGTTGGCCGAGGTGCTGGGGATCCGCGACCTCGACGGCCTGAAGGCGGCCCTCGACGACGGGCGCCTCGCCGAACTGCCGGGGATGGGCGAGAAGACGTGCGACAACCTCGCGCGCGCGATCGAGCGGATGCACCTCGCGTCGAAGACGTCGCGGCGACCCATCCACGAGGTCCTGCCGGTGGCCGAGCGCATCGTCGCGGAGCTGCGCGACCTTCCGGGTGTCGAGGCCTGCGAACACGCGGGGTCCCTGCGCCGGTTCCAGGAGACCATCGGCGACGTGGACATCCTGGTGGCGGCGGAGGACGCCGCGACCGTGATGGACGCCTTCGTCGGCCACGAGGACGTCCACGAGGTCGTGGGACGCGGGGACACGAAGGCGTCGGTCGTCACCCGCGACGGGCTGCAGATGGACCTGCGCGTGGTGCGGGCGGAGTCCTACGGGGCTGCGCTGCTGTACTTCACGGGCTCGAAGGCCCACAACATCCGACTTCGCCAGCTCGCCATCGAACGCGGATGGAAGCTGTCGGAGTACGCGGTGGAGGATGCCGACACGGGCGACGTCGTCGCCGCTCGCACGGAGGTCGAGGTGTACGAGGCGCTGGGCCTCGCCCCGATCGCCCCGGAGCTGCGCGAGGACGCGGGCGAGATCGAGTTGGCACGAGACGGGGGGCTACCCGACCTCGTCGACGTCGCAGACCTGCGTGGTGACCTGCATGACCACACCGATGCCTCGGGCGACGGCCGCAACTCGCTCGAGGAGATGGTGGCGGCGGCGCACGAACGTGGACTGGACTACCTCGCGATCACGGATCACGCGGAGGACCTGCGGATCAACGGGGTGTCGCGTGCGGGCATGCTGGCGCAACGCACGCGGGTGCGTGAACTGGAGCAGGAGCGCGGGGACATCCGCCTGCTGCACGGGGCGGAACTCAACATCGCGCGCGACGGCAGCCTGGACTACGACCAGTCCTTCCTCGAGGGCTTCGACTGGTGTGTGGCCTCCGTGCACTCGGCCTTCAACCGCCCGGTGGCCGAGCAGACGGCCCGGATCGTGGCCGCCATGCGCAATCCGGCGGTCAACGCCATCGGGCACCTGACCGGCCGCCGTCTGGGCAAGCGCCCGGGGATCGAACTGGACCTCGACGCCGTGTTCGCGGCAGCCGTCGAGACCGGCACGGCGATCGAGATCAACGGCAGCCTCCAGCGCCTCGATGCGTCCGCGGACGTGATCCGGGAGGGCGCCGCCCGGGGCGTCACGTTCGTCATCAGCACGGATGCCCACACCACCCGCGAGTTCGACAACCACCGGCACGGGGTACGACAGGCCCGGCGCGGCCAGCTCGACCGCGACCTCATCGCCAACACGTGGCCCGCCGAGCGCTTCCTCGACTGGGTCGCCGCGGTGCGCAGCGCGTGACCGCGTCGCTGGACGTGGTGGGTGCCGTGCAGGCACTCGATCGAGACGAACTCGCTCGGCGCTCGGCGGCCGTCGCGCCGCGCCTGCTCGGCTGCCTGCTCACGCACGACGTGGACGGGCGCCGCACGGTCGGCCGCATCGTCGAGGTCGAGGCCTACCGGCAGACGGATCCCTTCTCGCACTCCTTTCGGGGGCGCACGCCCCGCACCGCGACGATGTTCGGGCCGCCCGGGCACGCCTACGTCTACTTCACGTACGGCATGCACCACTGCATGAACGTGTCGTGTGAGCCCGAGGGAACCGGTGCAGCCGTGCTCCTGCGGTCGGTCGCGATCGTCGAGGGGAGCGACGACGCCATCGCGCGACGGGGCGGCCGGTCCACCCCACGTGACCTCGCCAGCGGGCCGGGGCGACTCACCCAGGCGATGGGGATCGGCCCCGACCGCGACGGCGACGACCTGCTCGGCGACGGCCCATTGCGTCTGGGGCGCGACGCCTGGCGCGTGCCGCGAGGCGCCGTGCGGCAGGGGCCCCGAACGGGGGTGCGTGACGCGCCGGACCGGCGCTGGCGCTGGTGGATCGCCGACGTGCGGGCGGTCTCGCCGTACCGCCGCCATCCGCAGGCACCGCCGCCCGGATCAGCCTGACGTCTCCGACGCGGTGGGAGTGGGCTCCGCCGGAGGCGGCTCGGTGCTGGTCGGCTCGGTGCTGGTCGGCTCGGGGGCGGCGGGCTCCGGCTCTGGAGCGGGTGTGGTGACGGGCGCCCCCTCCGGTTCCACGTAGACGGTGACGAGCGAGTGTTCGCGAGCCATCGACCCCGCGGCAGGGTCCTGCCCCCAGATCCGCTGGCTGTCCCCGGTGCAGCCGGTGTCCGGGCAGGCGCGGACCACCGACGGGACCCAGCCGGACGCCTCGAGGATGCCGATGGCCACACCGACGTCGACCTCGACGACGTCCGGGACCTGGACCTGGTTCTGCACGGCCGTCGCGACCCACAGGATGACGGTGTTGCCGTCCTCGGGCCGGGTCGACTCGCCGGGGGAGGGGCGCTGCAGCTCCACGATGCCCGGCGGGAAGCGCAGCGCGGCGACGGGGCGCACCTCGACGGGCAGCCCCTGGTCGACGAGGAGGCGTTGCGCGACCTCCAACGGGAGTCCGATGACGGACGGGATGTCGACCACGGCCGGTCCCGTCGGCTCGGTGCAGATCTCGGTCGGCTCCGTGCCCCGGAGGAACTCGCGTGGGGCGATCAGTTCCGGCGGGGTGTACGGGTTGGGCAGGCAGTTGCGGACGGTGTCGATCGAGACGACGACCAGGTCGACGGTCGGGACGGTGAACTCACGTGGCGCCACGTCAGCCAGCGCTGCCTCGGCGACCCGCGCCCAGATCATCGCCGGCCAGCGCCCACCCTCGACGGTCTCGGGGGTGTTGGGCGGTCGCATCGGCGTGCGATCCTCTGG
>JBFJMP010000127.1:0-6870 GCA_041633895.1 Nitriliruptoraceae bacterium | reverse complement strand
CATCCCGTCGGGCGTGACGACGCTGCCGAGCGGTGTCGAACGCCAGTCGCCGTAGTCGGCGATCCGCGCGAGCGCCCGGGCCGCGTCCTCGGGAAACGCGAACGACGGGATGCGTGCCTCGGCGAGCTGCTCCGGGATGCCTCGGGCGGACATGAACACGGACACGATCGGGATGCCGGGGTCAACCACCTCGCGGCTGCGCACGAGCGCGTTCGCCACGTCGTTGGTGTAGGTCGTGCCGGCTGGGATGAAGATGACGAAGATCGCGTCGACCTCACCGGACTCGGCGAGCGCCCGTACGGTCTGTTCGTAGCCGTCCGCGCTGGCGCTGGCGATCATGTCGACGGGGTTGAGCAGGCCGGCCTCTTCGGGCAGGAACTCGCCGAGGGTGGTCACGGTGGCGTGGCTGAACTCCGGCACCGACAGCCCGTAGGCCTCGCAGGCGTCGGTGGCGAGGATGCCCGGCCCGCCGGCGTTGGTGACGATGCCGACGCGGCGCCCCCGGGGGACGGCCTGCGTGGACAGCAGCGTCGCGACGTCGAACAGCTCCTCCAAGGTGTCGGTGCGGATGACGCCGGCCTGGGCGAACAACGCCTCGACGGCGACGTCGCCGGCCGAGATCGCGGCGGTGTGGCTGGAGGCGGCGCGGACGCCCGCCTGGCTGCGCCCCGACTTCACGGCGACGATCGGCTTGTGGCGCGAGATCCGACGCGCGATGCGCGAGAACTTGCGCGGGTTCCCGAACGACTCGAGGTAGAGCAGGATGACGTCGGTGTCCGGGTCCTCCTCCCAGTACATGAGCAGGTCGTTGCCGGAGATGTCGGCCTTGTTGCCGACGGACACGAACGTCGACAGGCCCAGCCCGAGGCTCTCGACGTGGTCGATGACCGCGAGGCCCAGTGCACCTGACTGGGACGAGAACGCCATGCGGCCGGGGCGCGGGAACGTCGCCGAGAACGTGCCGTTCATCCTCACGTCGGCACCGGCGTTCAGCAGTCCCATGCAGTTGGGGCCGATGATGCGCAGCCCGTGGCCACGCGCGATCGCCATGAGGTCGTCCTGGCGCTGCACCCCGGTCGGGCCGGCCTCGGCGAACCCGGCCGAGATGATGCAGACCGCCTTCACCCCGAGGTTGCCGGCCTGGTCGACGATGCCGTTGACCAGTGGGGCGGGGACGCACACGATCACCAGCTCGGGGACCACCGGCAGGTCGTCGAGGCTGGGGTAGGCCTGCACGGCGGACACGTGGTCCGCGTTCGGGTTGACCGGGTAGACCACGCCCGAGAAGCGGCCGTGGAGGATGTGGTCGAAGACGAGGCCGCCGATGGCCGTCGAGTCGCGGCTCGCGCCGACGACGGCCACGGAGTCGGGGTCGAAGAAGCGCTTGAGGCCAGCACGTGCCGCGCGGCGTTCGTCGGCGTCGACCACGACCAGGAACTCCTCGCTGAGGTCGAGGCCGATGTCCGAGCGCACGATGGTGTCCTCGCGGCGGTCGGCGTGTTCGAACCCGATGTCGCGGATGAGGTGCATCATGCGGGCGTTCTCGGCGAGCACGTCGCCGGACAGCGTGCGCACACCCGCCTCGTAGGCGGCCACGGCGACGTGGCGGACGAGGGCCGTGCCGATGCCGCGCCCCTGTTGGCCGTCCTCGATCAGCGCGGCGAACTCGGCATGGCTGGGTTGGTCGGGGTCGATCACGTAGCGCGACACGCCGACGATGGCCTCGTCCTCGCCGCGCCCCGTGGTCGCCGCGAGGGCGAACTGCCACCGCTGGTCGTACTCGGTGAACAGCTTGACGCTCGTCTCGTTCAGGTCGAACGCACCGTGGAAGCGCAGACGACGGGACTCGGGCGAGGTCCGTTCCCACATGGCGAGGAGGCGGGCGCTGTCGTCGGGGCGCACGGGACGCAGGTGCATCGTCGTCCCGTCCGGGAGGACATGGTCGTGCTCGATGTCTCGTGTCGGCATCGCGGCTCCGTGACGGGGGCCTTGAACCGTAGACAGTCGCAGCGGCGGACGTCCGCCGTTGACCGATCGGGCGCCGGACTGATCCGATCGGCCCCGGCCATACGAACCCTTGCCGGGGCGGCGGGCGCCTGCAACCCTTCAAGCAGGGACGACCACCCAGACCCCGACCCCTGACAGGAGCCGCCGTGTCCGACATCGAGATGGACCGCCTGCTCGCCGGCGCCGAAGCGGCACTCGACCGCGTCGACGACGCCGACGCGGACGACCCCGATGTCGACACGTTCGAACTCCAGGACGGGATGCACGTCGAGGAGGCGGGGTCGCCGATCGTCCTGACCGACGACGATGACGATGCGCCGCACGTCACGGCCGAGGCATCCGAGGTCCTCGACGAGTTCGCCGAGGCGTTCAACGCCCGCGACATCGACGCGATGACGGACATGTGTGCGGACGACTGCGAGATCCCGGGCCTGGCCTCGGACCTCGACGAGTTGCCCGAGGCCATGGCGGACCTGTGGGAGCGTCGGCCGACGGTGACGCTGACCCGCGAGGTCGTCGACGAACAGGCCGTCGGCGTCCTGTGGGAACGCGAGGACACCGCGGGCTGGGCGCCGTTGGGGACGCTGCACGTCGACCTGATGGAGGACTCGTTCATCGGCGTGCTCGAGTTCTCCGACGACGTGGGCCTGCTCGACGAACTGTCCGCCGAGCCGCCGGACGGCGACCTCGCGCAGGGCTACACGTGGTCCGAGTGGGACGAGGGCGCCGAGTAGCGCGCGCTGTCGTATTCCGGCAATTCGCCCGCTCTGGCAGGGCATCCCCACGTCGGCGTCGAACCTGACCGGACGACGACGTTCGGGAGAAGTCCGTGGTTCGAGTTCGTGCTGCCGTGCTCGCGGTGCTGCTGTTGGCCGTGACCGCCCTGCCGGCTGGCGCCGAGATGCCCTACGGGACCACCTCCGTCGATGCCCCCGTCGGCAGCTGGGCGGAGCGCCTCCTGATCGGCAGCGGTGACTGCGCCGACGGCGACGCGTCCGACAACGACCTGTTGAACTTCGGCTGCGAGTCGTGGTGGCGCCACACCGACTGGCGCCCGCCGCTGACGGCCCCGCCCGCGTCCGAGACGTGGGACCCGGTGACCGCCGCGAACCCGCAGTCCTTCTACGGCGTCAAGGGCGCGGGCGTGAACCGCGCCTGGGAGGTGACCACCGGTCGTCCCGACGTCGTCATCGCCGTCATGGACTCGGGCATCCGCTGGGAGGAGGACGGCAGCGTCGTCTCCGAGCTCGTGCGCAAGCACTTCGTCAACGCCGGTGAGCTGCCGATGCCCAGCGCCGGCCCGAACCCCGACGACACCCGCTTCGGGGGCTACGACGTGGACGGCGACGTCGACGCGGACGGCGTGCCGGACGGTGCGCCCGACGGCGTGTTCAACGTCGTGGACTTCTGGGGTGACGAGCGCGTGCTCGCCCAGCCGCAGGGCGGCGACCTGAACGCCAACGGCATCATCGACCCCGAGGACCTCATCCGCATCTTCTCGGACGGGATCGACGACGACGGCAACGGCTACGTCGACGACATCTCCGGGTGGGACTTCTTCGAGGACGACAACAACCCCCAGGACGACGTCGACCACAACCACGGCACCAAGGAGGCGCGTTGGTCGGCCGCCGAGGCCGGCGAGGGCGACGGCGTCTGCCCCAACTGCATGGTCATGACGATGCGCGTCGCCGACTCGTTCGTCGGTGACGTCAACCACTTCGCCGAGGCCGTCGTGTATGCGGTCGACAACGGGGCCTCGGTCGTGCAGGAGGCGCTCGGCACCCTGAACCACACCAGCTTCGGCCAGTCCGCCGTCGACCATGCCTACCGCAACGGCGTGATCGTGAACGCGTCGATGGCCGACGAGGCCGCGGGCCACCACATGTGGCCGGCCGCCTACGAGCACACCATGGCGGTCAACTCGCTGGTGCCGCCGTCGCAGGACGTCATCCGTCCCTACGACCACCTCTACGTCAACGGCTGCACGAACTTCGGTGGCTACGCCTACGTGGCGATCCCGTCGGACAGCTGCAGCTCCGAGGCGACCGGCCGATCGGCGGGCATGAGCGGGTTGCTGTTCTCGGCGGCGCGCAACGCGATCGAGCGGGGGTCGATGACGCGCTACCTGAACGACGACGGGACCGAGGCCGACTTCGCCCTGTCCGCCGAGGAGGCCAAGCAGCTGTGGCGGCTGGCCAGCGACGACATCGACTTCTCGACGCCGGCTCCCCTCCACCCCTTCAGCGACGACGCCCCGGCCGACGTGCCGACCGCGATCGCCCCGCCCGACAACTACCTCACCGACCTGCCGGGCACGACGCGCTACCAGTCCGTGCAGGGCTGGGACTACTTCACCGGTTACGGCCGCAGCAACGCCGCCCGGTTGGTGCACTACCTCGGCGTCGAGGGCCACGACGAGGTCGGCGACCGCGAGTACGAGCCGACCGACCAGGCCCACGCGCCCTACGGCTACGGCGCCAGCCCGCTGACGGCCCAGGACCGCATCCCGCCGGAGGCCGACCTGTACTACCCGCGGTGGTGGCACCAGTACGGCTACGACCCGGCGACCGGTGAGCTGGTCATGCCCGACGACGCGGCTGCCCCCGACGAGGTCGTCATCCACGGCCGCGCCGCGGCGAACCGGGTGACGGCCGCGGGTGGGACCTTCGACTGGGTGCTCGAGTACGCGCCCCACGTCCAGGGCGCGACCTTCCCGCAGTCGCAGGACGGGGCCGTCGGCCCCAGCGCCGTCAGCGAGGCCTCGACCGGCCCGTGGACGACGATCGCCAGCGACGAGGGCCTGACGGCCGCGGTGTCGGGTGAGCTCGGCCGCGTGTCGGTGTCCGAGCTCGCGGCTGCGCTGGCCGACAACCCCAACCCGTTCCTCGCCGCGCTGGACCCCACCAGCCCGTACCAGCCGGAGCAGTACGCCATCCGGCTGCGGCTGCGCGTGCTGGCCCACCCGGTGAACGCCGGCGACCAGGTCAACAACGAGGCCGTCTTCCAGAAGCAGATCGACGTCTACCCCGCCGAGGAGATCGCGATGCGCGACGACCTCGGCGTCCCGATCGGCGACGGGGCCGGCCTCGGCATGGCCGACGCCACCGACCCGAACAGCATCGGCGCCTACACCGGCGGCGAGGGCTCGCCGTCCTTCGTCGACGTGGACGGCGACGGCGTCGACGAGGTGGTGGTGCCCAGCTCCGACGGGGCCGTCCATGCGTTCACCGACGTGGCGGCCGGGACCGAACTGCCGGGCTTCCCGGTGTGGACCGACCTCATGCCGCAGGTGGTCCGGCACGCGACCGGCGACAACGCCTACACCCGCGGTGAGGTGGACGCCCGCGTCCACAGCGGGCTGATGTTCGGGTCCGTCGCCGCGATGGACCTCGACGACGACGGCACCCTCGAGATCGTGGCCGGCGACCAGGACGGCCAGCTCTACGTGTGGGAGCACGACGGCAGTCGCCGCGACGGCTTCCCGGTGTCCGTCGACTTCTCGCTGTCCAAGGAGGCGTCGTGCGAGGGCGCCGGCCTGTTCAGTCGGGGCGGGGCGCTGTGCGACGACTTCGAGGCGTACGCCACCCTGCAGGGGGACCGCGAGGGCGCGCTGCGCGGCGACGCCGCGCCGGTCCGCAACCGCAACAACGCCCGCGACTGGGCCATCAACGCCCAGCCCGCGGTCGGCGACCTCGACCCGACGACGCCGGGGCTGGAGATCGTGGTCGGCACGAACGACTCGCACGTGCACGCGTGGCACGCCGACGGCTCGGTCGTCGACGGCTGGCCCGTGGTCCTGCGCGACCCGGACAAGGTCGCGTCGATGGACCCCGACACCCAGTTCTACGAGTACACCGAGGATGCCGGCCAACGCATCGGGTCGAAGATCATCGTGACCCCGTCGTTGGGCGACCTCGACGGCGACGGCGACCTCGAGGTGGTGCTCGGCGTCAACGAGGAGTACCTCGAGCCGACCAACGCCTCGATCAGCGACCCGGTGATCCCCGTGCTCGGGGCGCTGGACGACCCGGGCAACACGCGCGTGTACGCGCTGCACCACACCGGGGCGGCGACGCCCGAGACCGACGCGACGCGCGCGACCCCGCACACGCAGGACCAGGCCTACGTCGACGGGTGGCCGGTCCCGATCACGCTGCTGGTGCTGGACCTGCTGCCGTACGTGGCTGCGGGCTCCAACGGCCAGAACGCCCTGTACGACGCGGACGGAGACGGGACGCTGGAGATCGTCGCGGCGTCCGCGGTCGGCCCGGCCTACATCCTCGACCACGACGGTTCGTCCTACCTCGGCAACGCGATCGACGGCCCGTACAACACGTTGGCGTCGTCACTGCCGCGCTTCGGCCTGCAGTCGCCGGCGACGGACGGCTCGTCGTACACGATCGTCGGGGCGGTGGCCGCCGGCTCGCTCGACGGCGGGGCGCACATGAGCGTCGCCGCTGCCGGCACCGGCCTGCTGCGCCTGGTGGACGTGCTGCTGGAGGGTGACCAGGCCGGGGGTGAGGACCACCTCGCCATCTGGGACGGGTCGGCCACCTCCGGCGACTACGAGTCCAACGCGCCCGTGATCGTCAACGACCTGATGTTCTTCGCGCCGCCCGTCATCGCGGACATCACCGGCGACGGCAACGCCGAGGTGCTGCAGGGCACGGCGGTCAGCGACCTCGTCGGCGTGGGCCTGTCCGGCCCGCACGCCACGTCGCAGACCGCGAAGCGCTGGTTCACCGGCGGCTGGATCATCAACGCCGCGGCGGTCGGTGACGCGCCGGGTGCCGACGGCGGCGTGCTGCAGGTGGCATCGGTGACCCGCGAGGGCTACCTGCGCCTGCACCCGACGACCGT
>JBFJMP010000126.1:0-6885 GCA_041633895.1 Nitriliruptoraceae bacterium | reverse complement strand
CGTGGCTGGCGACACGGCGGTCATCGGCCTGCCCGAGATCCGCCTCGGCATCATCCCCGGCGCCGGCGGGACCCAGCGGTGGGGTCGGCTCGCCGGGCGGCTTCGCACGGCCGAGCACGTCCTGACGGGCGGCACCGTCGATGCGTGGCAGGCCCTCGACCTCGGGCTGGTGAACCGGGTCGTGCCCGCGCAACGGACCGTGGCGGGCGCCGTGGCCCTGGCGCGCGAGGTGGCGTCGATGGCGCCGCTGGCGGCCCAGAACGCCACGGAGGCACTGGACCAGATCGACGAGTCGCCCATGTCCGCCGCCATGGACCACGACCGGGCACTCATGTCGCTGCTGCTGTCGACGCGTGACGCCGCCGAAGGCCTGGCCGCGTTCGTCGAGCGGCGCAGCCCGACCTTCGAGGGGCGATGACGACCGACGCCGACCTGCCGTTCGCCCGCGTGGACGTCGCGGGGGAGGTCCTCGACGCCGACCTGCTGGGCACGCTCGCGCGCACGTTGCGACGCACGCCGGCAGCCCACACCGTCGTGCTCGTCCTCGCCGGCGCCCTGTCGGAGTCGGCGGGGGCGAGCCCCGAGGACCGGCTCGCCCACGCCCATGCCGTCGGCCGTGTCCTCGACGCCGTCGCGGGTCGGCGCGGACCGGTCGTCGCCGCAGCCACCGGACCGCTGGAGGCCGGAGCCGTCGCCCTCCTGCTGGCCAGCGACGTCGTGCTCCTGGACACCACTGCCGAGTTGACTCCCGTCCCGTCGCGCCTGCCGCCCACTGCCGGCATCGGCTGGCTGTTGCGACGCGACGTGGGCCGGCGTGTCGCCCTCGACCTCGCGCTGTCGCACCGCGTGCTGCCAGCCGACGAGGCCGTCCGACTGGGCCTGGCCACCGCCGTCGTCGAGGGTGACGTGGTGTCCGCCGCGGTGGCCCGCGCCCGCGCCCTCGCCGCCGACCCGGACCGAGCGGTGCTGCTGCGGCAGGCCGTGGGCGGACCGAGCAGCACGCGCGACAGGACGACCGCCGTCGGCTTCGACGCCGAGGCGGCGGCCGCGTGGTCCTAGTGCGCCCGCTCGAGACGGTGGAAGGCGACCGCGGGGCCGTCCGATCCGTGCACCTCCAGACGTCGTCGCGCAATGCGCCACCCACCGTCGACCACGACCAGTTCGTCGACGTAGCGACCGTGGATCGTGAGGTGGTCGCCGGTCTGCAGGAGGTGCCAGGCGCTGATGTAGGACGTGGCCGAGGCCGTGTCCCCGTCGATCGTGATGCGGACGTTGGTCAGGTGGTGGCTGGTCGCCTCGTTGGAGCCCAGGAAGCGCGTGAACAGGGTCCGGAGGTCGTCATGGCCGATGGCCCCGACCCGCGGTCCGTAGTCGGCCACGCCATCGGCAGCGAAGCACTGGACGATGGCCTCGACGTCGCCGCGGTCGGCGCCGTCGCAGTACGCGAGGAGGCGGTCATGGATGCGATCGCGCTCGGACAGGGTCACGGTCGGGCCTTCGGGAGGACGAGGACATGATGACAGGGGATGATCGGCTCGGCGTCGTGGTCGGGGTCGAACGCGCCGGACCGTTGACGGGGGTCCTGGCGCACCTCGGCCATGCCGCCGACATCGGCGACCGTCGCGCGGCGCTGACGGGGGCGCTGGCGGGGGCGCTGGCCGGCGACGGCGACCGAGACGAACCGACCGTCGTCGCCTTCACGGCCGATGACGACGGGGTCACGGTCGTCGCCGAGGTCGCGGGCGGTCGACGCCATCGCGCCCCGACCGCGCCCGGACCCATTGCCGTCGGCTACTACGCGCGGGACGAGGGTGTGGTCGCGGCCGCCACGGGCGGGTCGGCCGTCGGACCGACGGCGACGGTCGGGCAGGGCGCCGGTGCGGTCCACGAGGCCGCGGTCGCCCTCGACGACCTGACCGTCGTCCTGCAGCGCAGCGCGCGTCGCCTGCCGTCGCGACTCGACGACGGCGACGCGCGGGGCTCCGGCGTGCACACGGTGGTGTGGGCGGTGCCCGACGTGCAGGCGGCGCTGGACGACTGGCGCGACCTGGGCCTGCGGGTGCACGTGCACGCCCGGACCGACCTCCCCGATGTGGGACGGATGCTCGGGTTGACCACGCCGCAGGAGGTCGAGTTCGCGATCCTCGGGATCCCCGCGATGCCGGGTGCCCGGCTCGAGCTCGTCGGATTTCCCGACGCCGCGTCGACGGACGCCGCGGGGCCGTGGCCGCCCGGACCGCTGCGTCCCGGCGACGTCCGCCTGCTGGTCACCTCGCCCCGGCCGCCGTCGGCCGGCCTGGAGGTCGTCGGCCACGTCGACCGCGGCGCCGACGCCGGCTGGGTGGTGACGGGGCCCGGCGGGGTCGTGGTGGAGTGGCACCAGACGGCGCACCCCCACCGCTCCCACGGCTGAGCACACGAGTCAGGCGTCGGTCGGCGCGAACCGGACCAGCGCTGAACGCTGCGAGCGGCACACGAGCTCGCCCTTCTGGTTGTGGGCGCGGTGCTCGAACGTGACGATGCCCTGACCGGGGCGCGAGTTCGAAGGCCGCTTGGCGATGATCTCGGTCTCGGCGTACAGGGTGTCGCCCGCGAACACCGGCCTGGGGAACTCGATCTCGCCGAAGCCGAGGTTGGCGAGCGTGGTGCCCTCGGTGAGGTCGGCGACGCTCAGCCCTGCGGTGATGCCGAGGGTCAGCAGGCTGTTGACCAGACGCTGGCCGAACTCGCTCTCGGCGGACTTCTCGGCGTCCCAGTGCAGCGACTGCATGTTGTTGGTCAGGCCGCAGAACATGACGTTGTCGTACTCGCTGATGGTCCGGCCCGGACTGTGGCGGTGGATGTCGCCGACCTCGAGCTCGTCGTACCAGCGTCCGCGGCGGGTGTGGATGGTCATCGGTCGCTCCGGTTGGGGGTGTGGATGGGGGACTGGTCCGCGAGGGCGTCGCGGTGGTCGGGATGCGCGATGGCGATGAGGGCCTCGGCGCGGTCGCGGGTCGACCGACCACGCAGGTCGGCCACGCCGTGCTCGGTCACGACGAGGTCGGTCGTGTGTCGGGGGACCGTCGTGGCAGCGCCGTGCGCCAGACGAGACACGATGCGTGTCCGTGTGCCGTCGCGCGTGGTGGCCGGCAGCGCGAGGATGCGCAGGCCGCCCTCGGAGGTGAAGGCGCCCTCGACGAAGTCCATGCTCCCGCCGACGCCGGACACCTGGCGGGTTCCGATCGTCTCGGCGTTGCACTGGCCGGTCAGGTCGACCTCGATCGCGGAGTTCAGCGACACGAGGCGCGGGATCTCGGCGAGGTGCCGTGGGCTGTGGAAGCGGTCTGACGGGTAGACGCCGATGGCGGGGTGGTCGTCCGCCGCGTCGAGGAGCCGCCGCGACCCCATCAGTTCGACCGTCGCCATCGCCGGGTCGGGGACCACGGCGGTGGGATCCACGGTCCCGTCGTCGAACAGGTCGATCATCGAGTCGGTGGCCATGCCGACGAACCGCACCGGGCCGAGGTCGGCGTCGGGCAGTGCGGCGACCAGCGCCTCGGGGATCTCGCCGATGCCGACCTGGAGGGCAGGACGCGGCGGCAACAGGCCGAGGACGTGCTCGGCGATGCGTCGGGACAGCTCGGATGGCGTGCCGCTCGTGTAGAGGCACGTGTCGTCCTCGGTGTCCACGAGGCTGTCGAACTGGGACACGTGGACGTGCGAGGCGCCATGGGTGCGGGGCAACGTGGGGTCCACCTCACCGACGACGACACGGGCACGGCGCACGGCCGGCCCCGGGTAGCTCACGGACGGTCCGAGGCTGACGTAGCCGTTCGCGTCCGGCGGGCTCACCCTGACGAAGGCGACGTCGACGTCCCAGTGGTCGAGGAGGCGCGGGACCTCGGACGCACGGATCGGCAGGTAGTCGACCTGACCGGTCCCGACGAGGTCGCGCACCGGGCCCATGACGTGCCACGTGGCGAAGCGCATCGCGCCCGCTGCCACGGCGTCGAGGAAGGGATAGGTGCCGAGTTGGAGGCCGGAGTACAGCGTCGGGTTGCCCATCGACGACGCGTGCTCGCCGAGCGCCCGGAGCAGGGTCTCGGGCGTGCCGCATCCCGGTCCGGCGACGATGCGCGCCCCGGCGGGGAGTCGAGCGAGCGCGGCCGCGGCCGTCCGCATGGTCACGACGACAGCTGGCCGTAGCCGCCGCGGAAGAACAGCAGCGGGGACGCGTCGTCGACGGCGTCGAGGGCGAGCACCTGACCCACCACGATCACGTGGTCGCCCGCGTCGTGGAGCGCGACCTGCTCGCAGTCGAGCCAGGCGATGGCCTCGTCGAGCACGGGGCTGCCGGTGGCCTCGGTGCGGTGTGACACGTCGGCGAACCGGTCGAGGTCCTTCGTCGCGAACTGGTTGCTCAGGTCGGCGTGGTCGCTGCCGAGGATGTTGACGCAGAAGCGCCCCGCGGCCTCGATGTCGGGCCACGTCGTGGAGGACTTCCCGGCGCAGAACAGCACCAGCGGGGGGTCCAGCGACACGGACGTGAAGGAGTTGGCGGCCATGCCGACCGGCCCGTCGTCAGCGGCGGCCGTGATGACCGTCACGCCGGTGGCGAAGTTGCCAAGGACCTGCCGCAGTCGCGCAGGGCTGATGTCCTGCGCTGCCTGATCGGTGCTCACGCGGTCTCCAGAGTTCGTCGGTGGTCGTGGAGACAGGTAAGCAAGCAAGTGCTAGGTTGGCAAGTGGTTGACGCCGAGGCCACGCCGCAATAGCGTACACAAGCGAGCGCTTGGTTGACCGCCGGACCGCGAGTCCGGAACTCGGCGGAGCACCAGGGTCGGACACCTCGGAACGTGCACAGCGGGAGCCCGCACACCGAGCACCTGGCCGACACACGACGATCACCCAGATCCGACCACTGCGGGACGGCACAGCCGTCGGGAGGTGCAGAACACGTGGACCTGTTCCTGCAACAGTTGTTCAACGGCCTTGCGCTGGGCGCCACCTACGGCATGTTCGCCCTCGGCTTCGGCCTGGTGTTCGCGACCATGGGCATCCTGAACGTCGCCCACGGGACCTTCGCCACCTGGGGCGCACTCATCGCCCTGTACGCCGTTGCCGGAATGGGGTTGCCGTTCATCCCCGGCCTGATCCTCGGTGTCGTGGGCGCGGGTCTGCTCGGGGTCCTCGTCGACCAGATCGCCTTCGAGCCGCTGCGCCGACGCGACGCGGGCCTGCTCGGTCCCATCATCACCAGCATCGGCATGTGGATCATCCTCGGGGCGCTCGCGCAGATCGCGACCAACTCGACGGCCCGCCGGTTCCCGATCGGCACGTTTCCCGAGCGACTCTTCGAGATCGGCCCCCTGCGCCTCGAACTCGTCCAGATCGTCAACATCGCCGTCGCGCTCGCGCTCGCCATCACCCTGTACCTGTTCATGGAGCGCAGCCGCTTCGGCTCGGCCATCCGTGCGGTGGGCTTCGACGCGAACAGCGCCGCGATCTCCGGTGTGAACCCGCGCATCGTCATCTACGTCACGGCCTTCCTCGCGTCGGCCGTCGCCGCGATCGCCGGGATCCTGTCCGGTCTCGCGACGAACAACGTCTCGTTCACGCTCGGCGAGGGCTTGCTGCTGAAGGGTTTCGCGGCGGTGGTCGTCGGCGGGTTCGGCGACGTCCGGGGCGCGATGGTCGGGGGGATGATCATCGGCGTCAGCGAGGTCCTCGGGGCGCAGTACATCTCCAACAGCTTCCGGGACGCCATCACGTTCGGCCTCCTGCTGCTGTTCCTGGTCCTGCGGCCCCGCGGGATCTTCAGCGAACTCCAGTACTCGCGGGCCTGAGGAGGACTCCGGATGCGTCTTGCACCCTGGCTGAGCACGTTCGAGTTCGGACTCGTCCATGCCCTGTTCGCCCTGAGCACCTTCGCCGCCCTCTGGTCGGGTGTGCTGAGCCTGGCGGCCGTGTCCTTCGGGGCGGTTGCCGGCTTCGGCTACGTCGCGATGTCGGGCGACGGGCAGATGCCACTGGTCCTCGGCCTGTTGGTCGGAGCCGGGCTCGGCGGCGCGATCGCCTTCGTCTGCGCGATGGCCTTCCTGCGCCTGTCCAGCCACTACCTGGCCATGGCCACGATTGCCCTCGTGCTGATCACGCGCGTCTTCGTGATCAACCTCGGCGACCTCACCGGCGGCGCCAGCGGCACCTCGCTGACGCGCCAGTCCGAGTGGTGGTGGCTCGTGATCGTGGTCGCCCTGGTCGCCTACGTCTTCGAGCGCCTGCGCTCGTCGCGGTTCGGCCTGGCCGTCGAATGCGTCCGTGAGGATCCCGACGTGGCGGCCTCGTTGGGCATCGACCCCCGTCACATCCAGCGGATCTCGTTCGTGCTGAGCGGTGCGATCGGTGGCGTGGGTGGCGTCCTGTTCGCCGACCTGCTGCGCTACATCGGTCCCAACACCTACTACGTGGACCTGGCGTTCGTCATGCTCGCCTCCGTCGTCCTCGGTGGTGCCTACCACTGGGCCGGTGCCATCGCCGGGGCGCTCATCTTCACCGCACTGCCGGAGCTGCTCGGGGAGTTCCTCGACCGCGGTCAGGACATCGCCAACGGCGTCATCCTCATCGTGATCATGCTGTACCTCCCCCGAGGCGTGATCGACCCGGCACGCCGACGGCGCGGTGTCGCCGCACCGCCGCCCGGCGCCGGTGACCGCGCGGAGGTGGCGGCATGACCGCGACGCCTCCCGCCCCGTCCGCGACCGCGCCGAGCGCACCTGCCCCGGATGTTGCGCCCGCCCTGCGCGTCGCCGGCCTGCACAAGCAGTTCGGCGGTGTCGCGGCCGTGCAGGAACTCGACCTCGAGGTCGCCCCCGGCAGCGTGTTCGGCCTGCTCGGCCCGAACGG
>JBFJMP010000125.1:0-6937 GCA_041633895.1 Nitriliruptoraceae bacterium | reverse complement strand
TGTCCCGAACGCCGGCCACATCAAGGACAAGCTCGTCGAGATGACCCACCTCAACGAGACGATCTACAGCAGCTCGGTGGCGTCCGCGCACGAGGCCACGCAGCACGACTCCGGCATCTGGATGAACGACGAGATGCTGTCCAACGTGTGCAAGCACAACGTGACGCGCTTCCCGTACGAGATCGCCCGCCTCGCCCAGGACCTCGCCGGCGGCATCGTCGTGACCATGCCGTCCGAGGCCGACCTGCGCTCGGACGAGGTCGGACCGTTGGTCGAGAAGCTGCTCGCGGGGCGCGCCGACGTCCCGACCGAGGACCGCATGCGGGTCCTGCGCCTGATCGAGAACCTCACGCTGGGGCGCAACGCCGTCGGCTACCTGACCGAGTCCCTGCACGGGGCCGGTTCGCCGCAGGCCCAGCGCATCCAGATCCAGCGCGGCATGGACGTCGAGACCAAGAAGGGCTTCGCCCGGCGTCTGGCCGGCGTGGACCCTGACAGCGAGTAACCCGTGCTCTGTCCCACCTGCGGGGTCGACGACGACAAGGTCGTGGACTCCCGACCCGCCAACGACGGCGCGGCCATCCGCCGCCGCCGCGAGTGTCTGGCGTGCAACGTGCGCTTCACCACGTTCGAGCGCGTCGAGGTGCCGGTCCTGCACGTCCGCAAGCGCTCGGGGGTCGTGACCCCGTTCTCCCGCGACAAGGTCGTCGAGGGCATGCGCCGTGCCGTGCAGGGACGCGTCGACAACGCCTCCCTCGACCTCGCCGCCACGCAGATCGAGATCGCGGTGCGCCAGCTCGGCAGCACGGAGGTCACCTCGGAGCAGGTCGGCCTGCAGGTGCTGGCGCAGCTCCGGGACCTGGACGAGGTCAGCTACGTGCGCTTCGCCTCGGTCTACAAGGACTTCCAGGGGCCCGAGGACTTCGCGAGCGAGCTGCAGCAGCTGCGCAAGGACGAGCCGCCCAAGGACCTGCGGTCCTGATCGTCAGCCGGTGGGATCAACCCGGGATGGCGATGACCGTCCAGGCGGCGACGTTCGTGCCGTCGAGGCCGTTGAGTTCGACGATGTCGTCCACCGTCGCGCGCACGTCCCCACCCGCGGGGGTGACCGCCGCGGCCACGTCCCACAGGGTCTGGCCCGGCTGGATCGTCACCGTGGAGGCGATCGGCGTCGGACCGTCCGCGTCCGCACCACCGACACCCAGCGCGGCGGCCAGGCCGACGAGCAGCACGGCCGCGACGAGGACCGCCACGACCCGACGACGCAGGTAGGTCGCGCGGGTCGGCTGGTCGGTGCGTCGCTCGGACACGAGTCGCAGGGGCGCCGGCGGGACGGGCACGCGGTGGGGCGCCAGGGCGTCGTCCAGGTCCACCAGCAGGTCGTGGTCGGACCAGGTGCGCGCCGTGGCGCGGGAGGTGGTGAGGGGGAGGACGGTGGCGGTGGCGGTGGCGGCCATCTCGGGCCCTTCCTGTGTTGGTGTCTGTGTTGCTGCTGATGACGCTACGCAGGGGGTGTGACACGACGTCCCGGCACCGGTCCTGCGCGTGGCGTGTGGCTGGTGTTGCTGGTGATCCGAACGGGTGTTCGTGTCAAGTGAACCCGAACAGCTGTTCGAACGTCAAGCGTCTGGACCCGATTCGCACGAACAGGTGTTCGCATCGCGCGGAGGTTCCTGTTATCGTGCGGACACCGAACGCCTGTTCGTACGAGATCCTCTGGGAGGCAGGCCATGGGCGACATCGACGAGCTCACCGAGCGCCAGCGCGCGATCCTCGACGTGCTCCACGAGCACCAGGCCGCCCACGGCTACCCGCCCTCGGTGCGCGAGATCGGCGAGGCGGTGGGCCTCGCGTCCCCGTCCTCGGTGCACGCCCAGCTCGCCACGTTGGAGTCCAAGGGCTTCCTGCGACGCGACCCCACCAAGCCGCGCGCCCTGGAGTTGTCGCCCAGCGGCGACTTCCTGCCGGACGTGCCCGCCGAGCAGGCACGCCACGTGCCGCTGGTCGGCGAGATCGCCGCCGGTGGCCCGATCGTCGCCGAGCAGCAGGTCGACGCCGTCTACCCCCTCCCCCGCGAGATCGTCGGCGAGGGCACGCTGTTCATGCTGCGCGTCCGCGGTGACTCGATGATCGAGGCCGGCGTGTTCGACGGCGACCTGGTCGTCGTGCGCGAACAGCCGACGGTCGAACAGGGCGAGATGTGCGCCGCGCTGATCGACGGCGAGGCGACGGTCAAGTTCTTCCGCCGCACGAAGGCCGGCGAGGTGTTCCTCGACCCCGCCTCACCCGGCTACGAGCCGATCCCGGTCCCCCGCGACGCGCAGGCGTCGATCATGGGCAAGGTCACCGCGGTCATGCGCTCGGTGCGCTGAGCACGGCGGCTCCGACTCAGACCTCCACCTCAGACCTCCCAGGGCTCCAGTTCGACCTCGAACGGGTCCTCGTCGAGGTGCTCGCGCAACAGGCGTGCGGTGGGTTCGTCGATCGAGGCGTCGAGGATCGTGCCCGTCTCGTCGTGCTCCTCGCTGTGGACCAGCCCGGTCCGGTGAACGAGCGCGACGAGGTCCTGACGGGCGTACGGGACGTGCGCCGTCACCCGGTGGCGCTCCCCCGGCAGGCGTGCCGCGATCGCGGCGAGCAACTCGTCGGTGCCGGCGCCGGTGGCCGCGGACACGGCGACCGGCGGGTGCCCCGTGTGCTGTTCGATGCGCCGGGCCAACGCCCCGACGTCGGCCGGATCGGCCACGTCGACCTTGTTCAGCGCGACCAGTTCGGGGACCTCGTCGGCGCCGATCTCGGCCAGGACGTCGTGCACGGCGACGATGTGGGCCTCGGCCTCGGGGTGTGAGGCGTCCACCACGTGCAGGAGCAGGTCCGCCCGGACCGACTCCTCCAGCGTGGAGGTGAAGGCCTCGACGAGGCCGTGCGGGAGCTTGCGCACGAACCCGACCGTGTCGGTCAACACGACGTTGCGGCCGTCCTCGAGGTCGAGGCTGCGCACGGTGGCGTCGAGCGTCGCGAACAGCTGGTCCTCGACCAGCACGTCGGACCCGGTCATCCGGTTGAGCAGGCTCGACTTCCCGGCGTTCGTGTAGCCGACGATCGCGACGGTGACGACGCCCGAACGCTCGCGGTCGCGTGCCTTCGTCCGCCGGATCCGGTCGTAGTCCTTGAGGTCACGGCGCAGCTTGGACATGCGCCGGTTGATGCGGCGCCGGTCGACCTCGAGCTGGGTCTCACCGGGACCACGACCACCGATGCCGACACCGCCGGCGGCGCGACCACCCGCCTGACGGGACAGCGCGTCACCCCAACCACGCAGGCGTGGGAGCATGTAGGACAGCTGTGCGAGCTCGACCTGGGCCTTGCCCTCGCGCGACGTCGCATGCTGGGCGAAGATGTCGAGGATGACGATGGTGCGGTCGAGCACCTTCTGGCGGACGCGCTCCTCCAGCGTGCGCTGCTGTGCCGGGGCGAGGTCGTCGTCGAAGACCACGGCGTCGGCGCCCACCGCGGCGACCAGTTCGCGCAGCTCGTCGACCTTGCCACGCCCGATGAACGTCGCGGCGTCCGGTGACTCGCGTCGTTGCACGACCCGTTCCAGCACCTGGGCGCCGGCGGTGTCCAGCAGGGCCTCGAGTTCGTCGAGGCTGGCGTCGACCTCGGCGTCCGTGACCCCGGGCAGCTGGACGCCGACGATCACGGCGTTCTCGACCGGACGGATGATGTCGACGCCCTCGCGCGGGGCGCCCTCCTCGATCACGTCGCGCTGCATCCGCCGCAGCGCCGCGCGGCTGATCATGTCACGACGTTCGAGGGGTTCCTCGCCGTCGAGGTCGTACGCCACATCGGCGGCGTCGTCCCAACTGTCGTCGAGGAGGTCCCGGTCGTCGAAGCTGTCGTCGAAGCTGTCGTCGTAGCTGTCGGTCACGCTGTACCCGTCCGGTCCGCGAGCCACGCGGCGTCGAGGGTGCCGGCCGCCACGACCTCGACGGCACCGGTCATGAACACCGACGGGTGCTCGTCGGGACGATGCACGATGTGGAGGATGCCGCCCGGCAGGCGGATGTCGACCTCGTCGTCGACCAGGTCCGCGGCGCGCAGCGCCACCATCGTCGCGCAGGCGCCCGTGCCGCAGGCCGCGGTCTCACCGACGCCCCGCTCCCAGACCCGCAGGTCCACCGTGCGACGATCGGCCACGTGCGCGAACTCGACGTTGACGCCCTTGGGGAACGCCTCGTCGCGTTCGACCAGCGGCCCCAGGGTCGTGACCGGTGCGGTGGCGACGTCGTCGACGAGGGTGACCGCGTGGGGGTTGCCCATGCCGACGGCCTCCCAGGACCGCGCCGGGTCCACGTCGAGGCGCAGGTCGGTGGTCTCCTCGCGGGCGACCGGCACGTCGGCGGGGTCGCGCGTGGGCGGCCCCATGTCGACGGTCGCCGCGACGACCCGGCCACCGTCGCGGTGGACGACGACCGGCTTGACCCCGTCGCGCGTGTCCACGTCGACGGTGGATGCATCCGCGGGCACCAAACCGTGCTCGACGGCGACCGCGGCGACGACGCGAACGCCGTTCCCGCACATCTCCACGGCGGTGCCATCGGCGTTGCGGTAGTCCATGAAGACCTCGCCGCCGCTGCGCGGGGCGCCGACGCGAATCACGCCGTCGGCGCCGATGCCGGTGTGACGATCGCAGAGGGCGCGCACCAATGCGTCCGACAGCTCGAGGTCGTCGGACGGATCGACGAACACGACGAAGTCGTTGCCCGTGCCGTGTGCCTTCAGGAAGTCCATGGCGCCAGCGTACGTGCCGGTCGGGACCCGGTCGCGGGGTCTGCGCGTCGTTCGATCACATCCACCGCGAGCAGCGCGAGGACGACGCCTGCGAGGTTGAACACGAGGTCCCACGCGGCGTTGTCCCACGCCCCGACGTGGGTCGGGAACCGCAGGTCGAAGCCGAACTCCACCACCTCGTTCACCAACCCCACAGCGACCCCGATGGCGGCGGCGCGCACCACTCGGCGTCGTCCCGTCCACCGGTCGGACACGTACCAGGCGGCTGCCGTCGCGATCCCACTGCCGTACAGGTGGACGGCCTGGTCGTACTTCACGACCCCCTCGACGAGCCACGTGTCGTACAGGATCGGGCTCGCCGGGTCGGGCGAACCGAGGAGGCCACCAGCGCAGTGCAGCAGGCCCAGCAGGCTGATTCCCCCGAGCACCCACGACGGCAGGTCGTGACGTCGGGTCCGCCCGGCCACGATCGCCCCGACGACGGTGACCACGGCCAGGTAGGGGCCGACGCGCCGCGCCCCGAGCGCGGGTGTTGCCGCCGCAACGGCGCTCATCCAGCCGAGGGTGGCGGCCACGATCCACGGGTGTCGCATTGCCGCATCACGCATCGCCGCGCCTGCGCCGATCCCACGCGACGGCCTGCACGGCGACGGCGACCACGACCAGCAGCAGGGCCAACGTCGCGAGCAGGCGCTGGCGCTGGCGCCGTGGGACGAGGAAGAACTGGGGGCGCTCACCGCTGGTGTCGACGAACACCTCGACCTGTTCGCGCGAGCGTGGGCGCGCAAACGACGAGCTCGCACCGGTGTCGAGGTCCACGGCGACGTCGATCGCGATGGTGATGTCCGGGCAGAGCAGTTGGTCGATGGGCTCACCGAGGAGGAACTCGTCGATGCACAGCAGCAGTCGCAGCGGGAGGAACGCCAGGCTGATCGGTACAGCGGCGGGCGTGAGCACGGCCGCCGGGACCCATCCGGAGGTCCCGTCGGCCAGCCCGTCGCCGTCGGCGTCGGGGCGCGATGCGGGCACGGTGGTCGCCTGTGACGGGGCCGGTTCGAGCGCCGGGTCGTCCCGCAGGTCCGGTCCCTCGCCGGCGTTGACGTCCCCGACGGCGGGCTCGGCCCCGGGCTGGGCCGGGACGGACCGGTCTGACGTGCTCGAGGACGACCCGTCGGACGTCCCGTCCGAGGTCGCGTCGGAGGTACCAGCCCCTGGGCCTCCCTCGCCGCCGGAGGAGGTGCTCGACGTGCCACCGGCCCCCGATGCGCCGGAGGACGCGCCGGACGTGCCCGAGGTACCTGCCGAGGTGCCGGACGACGACTGCGCGATCGGGTCGGCGAGCATGGCGACGGAACCACCCACCAACGCCCCGACGAGCGCGGCGGCGGTCCAGAGTCGTCCGGTCGACACCCTCACCGCTGTCCCTCCGGCGGGCGACCCTAGACGTCGTTCGTCGCCGCCGACGTGCAACGTGGATCCCGCCGGAACCACGACCGCTGGCGGCGGGCGTAGCCCCACGTCCGCGTGCTGATCGCGGCGGTCAGGTCGTCCGGGGGCAGGTCGCCGTCGAGGACGGCGAACGCCTCGCCGTAGCCGATGGCCTGACGTGCCGTCGTCGACAGCCCGCCGGGGTGGGTGTCCCGCAGCCGCTGCGCCTCGTCGAGGAGCCCGGTCGCGACCATGGCCTGGGCGCGGGCCGCGATCCGTGCGCGCAGCACGTCGGTCGGGGGTTCGAGGTAGGTGACGTCGAGCCCCGGGTAGATCGACCGGTGGTCGTCCCACGCCCCGTCCCAGGTGCTGAAGCGTTCACCGGTCAACTCCAGCACCTCCAGGGCGCGGACCGAGCGTCGGAGGTTGTCCGGCTCGATGCGGGCCGCCGCGTCCGGATCGACCGTCGTGAGGTGCGCGTGCGCGCCCCGCGGGTCGTCGACCCACCGGGCCTCGATCCGTGCTCGCACGTCAGGATCGGTCGGCGGGAAGCGCAGGTCGTCGACGACAGCCCGGAAGTAGAGGCCCGAGCCACCGACGAGCAGGGGTACGCGACCTCTGGCGAGGACGTCGTCGATCGCGACGCGAGCCAACTGCTGGAACTCGGCGACCGTCACCGTCTCGGTCGCATCGAGCACATCGATCATGTGGTGGC
>JBFJMP010000124.1:0-6947 GCA_041633895.1 Nitriliruptoraceae bacterium | reverse complement strand
TCGGCGTGGCGTGACACGCCCGCGTGGTCCGCCGGCCCGAGCAGGACCCGGAACGGACCGTGGTCCAGCGCGGCCGTTGCCGCCACGACGCGGTCCAGCACGACACGGCCCTCCGGCCCCGGTTCGCGCGCGAGCACCGCCGTTGCCAAGCGGCGCGCGACGTCGACCGTCGCGTCGCGTCGCTCCAGGTCAAGCCGCTCCCACGCCTGCCGTGCGTCCTGCAGTGCGTGTGCGACGGCCGCGGCCACGCGCTCCGCGGCTGCGGCGGCGGCTGCGGCCGCTTCCTGCCGACCCGCCTCCCGGCCACGTGCCTCGGCCGCGGCCTCGCGTTCCGCCAGCAGGGCGTGCACGCGCTCGTCGAGCACGAGACCCGGGACCTCGAGGCGATGGGGCGTGTCGGCGATGGCGACGCCCGCGAGGCGACGGCTCATTCGACCAACCCGCCTTCACCGCCGCGGGAGGTGGTGATGGCACCCTCCTCCTCGAGGCTGCGAATCCGCGCCACGATCTCGGTCTGGGCCGCCTCCACCTCGCGGAGTGGCTGCGGACCGAGCAGGTCGATCTCCTCCGCGAGCGTCTCGGCGGCCCGCTCGGACAGGTTGGCGAACACCTTGTCCCGAACGGCGGGCTGGACACCCTTCATCGCGTAGGCGAGGCGCTTCAGGTCGACCTGGCGCATGATCTCCTGGATCGTGCGGTCGTCGAGCGTGACGATGTCCTCGAAGATGAACATCAGCGCGCGGACGCGCTCGGCCAGTTCGGGGTCGGTGGCCTCCAGCGCCCCCATGATCGCGCGCTCGGTCCCACGGTCGGACGAGTTCAGCAGGGTCGCGAGCTCCTTGATCCCACCCCGTGCGGAGTTCCCGCGTCGTCGGACGTCACCGAAGCGTCGCTGCAGCGACTGCTCGACCTGCGCCACGACCTCGGGCGACATGCTCCCGAGCTCGGCGACGCGACGGGCGACCTCGCCCTGCAGGTCGGGGTCGAGGCCCTGCAGCACCTGGGCGCCGAAGCGACTGGGCAGGTGCGACAGGATGACGGCGAGGGTCTGCGGGTTCTCCTCGCGCAGCTGCTGCATCACCTCGGCCGGGTCGTGGACCTGGAGGAAGTGGAACGGCGTGGTGCGGAACGAGGCGAGGAGGCGGTCGACGATGTCGTCGCCCGCATCCCCGTGCATGAGTCGGAGGATGCTGCGGGCGTGTTCGACGCCGCCGCTCACGAGGTACTCGGCGGCCCGGGCCTCGTCGCGGAACTCGGACAGGATGTCGTGGGTCTCGTCCGCGGCGAGCTGGCCCAGCGTCGCGATCTCGAGGGTGACCTGTTCGACCTCGGTCTCGTTGAGGTGGGACATGATGCTCGCGGCCTGCTCGGGCCCGAGCGCCAGCAGCACCGCCGCCGCCTTCTGGGCACGCGTGCGCGGGGCGCCGGTCATGGGAGTCGCGACCATGCTCATCGACGGCCCCTCATGCGTTCGTCTGGTCGGCGAGCCAGCCGCGCAGGAGCGTGGCGATCTCCTCCGGTTGGCGTTCGACGAGTTCCGAGACCTCACGCTTCAGCTGGTCGTCGACGCCTGGCCGGATCTCGGCCGTGCCGGCCTGCTGGTCCGGCATCTCGCGGTCATCCACCTCGATCACCGGCATCGACACGTTCCCGGCCGCCAGCGCCGGCGCCTCGAACACCTCGCCGCGACGCCGCGTCATCAGGAAGAGGCCAACCGCCACCAAGACGAGGACGAGGAGGGCGATGAACTGGGGCACACGGTCCAGCATCGCCGTCATCGCCTCGCCGTTGGTGGCGCCGGCCTCGATCGCCGCGAAGGGCACGGCGGACACCTCGACGACATCGCCGCGAGCGGCGTCGAGTCCGACGGCAGCCGCCACGAGGCGTTCGACCTCGTCCGTGTCGGGAACGGTCGCACCGGTCGCGGTGCCATCGTCCATCACGATGGCGACCGACAGCTGTTCGACGGCGCCGGGCGCCTCGTTGGTCACGGTCACCGTGCGGTCGACCCCGTACTCGCGCAGCACCTCACTGCGGGTGTAGGTCGAGTCGGTGCCGTCCGCATCGGGCAGCGGCCCACCGTCCACACCGACGACGCCGGTCGCCTCGGCGGCCCCGCCGTCATAGGCCTCGTCCAGCGTCTGCTCGCGCATCGTGACGCCCGGCTCCGCGGCGTAGGTCTCGGTCTCGACGGACGTCTCGTCGAAGTCCAACGTGGCCAGCACGACCACCGAGGCGGGGCTGCCGGTGGCGCGCTGGAGCAGGGCGGTGATGTCCGCCTCGAGGGCCACCTCGAACTCCCGCGTCTCGCGCAGCTGGCGGGACGCGACGGCCCCGGGAACGGCGCCGTCGCCGGGCGCGTGCAGGACCAGGCCACTGGAGTCCACGACGCTGATGCCGCTGGCCTCGAGTCCCTCGACGGACGAGGCGACGAGGAACGTGATGCCCTCGATCTCGGACGCATTGAGGGGGCGGGTGGTGTCTAGGAGGACGGAGGCGCTCGCCGGCTCGCGCTGCTCGGTGAACAGCTGTTCCTCCGGCAGCACGAGCAGGACGGTGGCCGTCCCGATCCCGTCCATCGCCATCAGGGTGCGGGCGAGCTCACCCTCCATCGCCCGCTTGAAGCCGACCTGCTCCTGGAAGTCCGAGATCGTCAGGGAACCACCGTCGAGGAGTTCGTAGCCCTGCGGCGACGAGCCGTCGACCCCAGCCTGTGCCAGCGCCGCCCGGGTCGAGTACAGGTCGTTGCGTGGGACGAGGACGGTCGTGCCCCCGTTGCCGATCTCGTAGGCGACACCCTCGGCCTCGAGGACGTCGACGATCTCGGCGACGTCGGCGCTGTCGAGACCCGACGACAGCACGGTCATCGTCGGGGCCGACACCCACTGCAGGAACCACACGGACACGAGCGCGAGGCCGACGAGGGCCGCTCCCATGCCGATGCGGTGGGCCAGTGGCAGCGCACGGAGCGTGCCGACGAGGCGATCCTTCAGTTCCACGTGACGTCCTTCATGCCGGTCAGACCGGCATCCTCATGATCTCCTGATAGGCCTCGAGTGCCCGGTCCCGCACCTGCGCAAGCAGTTCCACGCCGAGCTGGGCCTGCGTCGTCGCGACCATCAGGTCCTCGACGCTGGCCCCACCACCCGTCGCGAGGGACTGGGCGACCGCGTCGCTGGACCCCTCGAGGTCCGACACGGCCTGCAGGCCGCGGGCGAGCGCGTCAGCGAATCCGGTCTGGCCGACGCCGTCCGTGCCGGGCGGCGTGTACGCGCGACCGACACCGTTCGAGCCGTCCACGCCCGGTGGACGCATCGTCGACTGCTGGATGATCGGCGTGACCGCCCCGATGGGTGTGGCGACCATGGTCAGCCCCTCCCGATCTGGAGGGCCGACTCGTAGGCCTCCTTGGCGGTCTGGATCGTCCGGACGTTCGCCTGGTAGGTCCGCTGCGCCAGCATCATGTCGGTCAGCTGGCCGGCCAGGTCCACCGCGGCGCCCTGGACGTAGCCCTCCTCGTTCGCGAGGGGGTGGTCCGGCGAGTACAGCAGCGGCGCGTCACCCACGGCATCGACCACGTCCGCGACGTGGACGCCGGAACCGGAGGGGGTGATCTCGGCGCCGTTGGCCCCGGCCACCACGAACCGCGCGCGGAAGGGCTCCTCGTCCGGGTTGGTCACGGTGTTCACGTTGGCGACGTTGTGGGACAGGTTGTCCAGCCAGTAGCGGGCGAAGCCGACCCCGGTGCGCCCGATGTCCATCGCGTCGAAGGCGCCCATCAGCGGCGACCGATCGCGGTGCGGAGCATGTTGGCCTTGAAGTTGAAGGCGTTGACCATGGCGCTGCGCAGGAGGTTGTCCTCCATCTGCCCGACCATCTCCCCCTCCAGCGACACCGTGTTGCCGTTGGGTCCGGGCAGGTTGGGGTCCGGCGTGAGGGTTGCCTCCACGGCATCCGCGTCGAGTCGACGGGAGCCGGCGCGGTCCAGGGCGGCGGCCAGGTTCGACTCGAAGTCGACGCGCATGGCACGGAAGCCGGGAGTGTTCGCGTTGGCGATGTTGTGCGCGCGAACGTCTGAACGTGTGCGCAGGCCCGACAGCGCATGGGTCACCGCGTCCATCGTGACGTCACCGATGCCACTCATGGGTCCTCGTCCTCCGGTCGGAACGGTCCGGGAACACGACAATGCGGGCGCTGGAGGCGTCCTCCATGCGCCCGCGTGTCCGCGTCCTGCTCGAGTTGTCCCGGTCCTCGTCGGCCCCGCCGTCAGCCACTTAACGAGAAACGTCCGTTCGAGGTCAGGACCTCAGCCGGCCTGCGCGGCGTAGGCCGCCGCCGCCGTGCGTTGACGTCCCAGCCCCGACAGTTGTTCGACCACGGCGATGCGTTCGAGCTGCAGCCGCGACTGGGCCGCACACAGGCGCACCATCAGCGCCTCGTAGCGGTCGACGTCCGCGACGGTGACCGGACCCGTCAACTCGACCGGCTCGAACATCGGGAGTTGGGGCTCCTCGCCAGCGTCGAGGGCCGTGTCGATGCCCTCGAGCTGCTGCTCCAGGGCGTCGAGGGCATCCACGAAACGCATCAGCCCACCACGCCGACGGGCTGGCGCGCCGATGTGCGGATGACTTCCTCCCATGCCTCGGCGAGGTCCGCGAGGACCGCACGCACGGACGGGAGCAGCGCGGGGTCCTTGTCGAGGTTCGCCCGACGAAGGCGGTCGAGGCAGTAGTCGTACAGCCGCGCGAGGTTCGTCGCGATGTCGCCACCGGCCTCGTGGTCCAGCGACACCACCAGCTCGGTGATGATGTCCTGCGCCCGTACCAGGTCGTCATGGGCGGACTCGATGACGCCGTCACCGCCCCGCAGGAGCGCCTGCTCGGCCCGGGTCACGGCACCGACGGCGCCGTGGTAGAGCATCTGGACCAGTTGGGCCGGGCCCGCCGTCGTGACGGCCTGGGTCTGGTACTGCTGGCGGTACGCATCCATGCGATCCGTCCTCGGTGGTAGGGGTGGGGCGTCCGTGCCCGTGTCCGACACGTCGGCCGTGGACGCAGCCCCTCAAGGGCTATGCCGACGTCAGACTGCCGAGTTGACCGCTGAGCCAGTTCCCCTGCGCCTGCAGCGTGCCGAGCGTGGACTCGAGGCCGGCGAACTTGCGGCGCAGGGTCACCTCACGCAGCGCCACGCGCACCTCGTACGCCTCGATCTGGTCGTCGAAGAGGCGCTTCTGACCCGAGATCAGGTCACGTGCCCGTTGGATCGACCCGTCGATGCCCTCGAACTCCTCGAGGACGCGGTCGAGGGACCCACCGATGCCCGACGAGTAGGCCACGGTGCCGAGGTCCAACGACCCGCCAGCGGCGGCGATGTCGGACTCGGACGCGGTGATGGTCAGGCCGAGTCCGGCCGACGCCCCACTGGTCGAGCGCAACGATCGACCGGTCCCGACGGCGGCAACGCCGTCGATGGTGCCCGCGACGTCCTGTCCGGTGTGGGTCCCGTCGAGGTCGCCGCCGTAGCCCGACACCGTGAAGGTGTGGGCCGAGCCGTACCGGGTCCCCTCGAGGCGGATGCCCTGGGTTGTCCCGCCCATCCCGTCGTCGATCGTCGCGACGCTGGCCTTCGGGGACGAGGCTCCAGCGGCGACGAGCGCCGCGTTGATGCGCGACACCGCCTGATCCACGGACATGCCGTCGTCGATCGTGACCTCGACGTTCTTGCCGTCACTGGTCGTGATCGTGAAGGCCTTGGGCGACCCACCGGGTGGCGAGTACGTCGCGCCCGTGATGGCCGCGACCCGCGCGGCCTGGGTGACGACGACGTTGTAGTTGCCGGCGGCCGTCGCGTCGCTGGCGAACCCGAACGTCACGCGGTCGTCCCCGCTGCCGAGGTTCTGGGCGAACACCCCGGCCACGGCGTCGAAGTCCTCCGTGAGCGCCTCACGCAGCGCCGTCGCGTCGAGGCTGACCGCACCGTCGCGCGTCAGCGACAGGCCGACGGCACCGGCGTGGGTGAAGGCACCGGAGAGCGCGTTGATCGTCCCGCTGATGGCGGACCGGACACGCAGGCCGAGCGCGCGGGCCGTCGAGTCCCCCTGCAGGGGCTTGGCGACGCCGGACTCCGCGTTGTAGGCCGACTGGGCCTTGACCTCGCCCAACACGCCGTTGATGGCGGCGACGAAGGCGGTGACGGCCTCGACCGCGGCATCGACGTCGCGCCCCGTGGTGACCGTCACCGGCGTGGCCGACGTGGACTTCAGGTCGATCGTCACGCCCTCGACAAGGTCCGTGATGGTGTTCGACGACCGGCGGACGTCGAGCGAGCCGATCTTGAGGTGGGCGTCGGCTCCGGCAGCCACCGTGCTGGAGGCACCGAGTGCCGTGATGTCGGTGGTCACGCTGAAGGCGCTGTCCGCACCCGTGGCCGTCGCACCCAGGACCAGCCGGAACGAGCCGGTGGTGACCTGCAGCGCCTGGGCATCCACGCCGACCCCGGCCGCGTCGATGCGGCTGACGAGGTTGCGCAGGGTGGTCGTGCCGTCCGTGGTGATGCTCACCAACTCGGCACCGGAGTCGTCGGTCAGGGTGAACGTGCCGGCCCCGACGAGGTCGTCCAACGAGCTGAAGGTGCCGGCGAGGGCCTCGCGGTGGCTCGTGGCGAGGGACTCGACCGTGAACGTGAGCTGGCCCGGCGTCGCGCTCGATCCCGAGGACTTGACGGTCACGGCGTCGCTGGACGAGGTCGCCGTGGTGAACGACGACCAGTCCGTCGCCTGCCGCAGCTTGTCCAGCGCCGAGCGCAGCCCGGACAGCTTCGACGACACGCCCTGCCAGGCCTTGTCGACGGTGTCGAGGTTGCTCTTGCGTGCCTCGAGGCGCTGGATCGGGATGCGCTCGATGTCGATCATCTGGCTGATGATGGTGCTGGTGTCGAGACCGCTGGCG
>JBFJMP010000123.1:0-6957 GCA_041633895.1 Nitriliruptoraceae bacterium | reverse complement strand
GCAAGACCGAGCTGGCGCGCACCCTGGCCCAGTTCCTGTTCGACGACGAGCGCGCGCTCGTCCGCATCGACATGGGCGAATACCAGGAGAAGCACACGGTCGCGCGCCTCATCGGGGCGCCCCCGGGCTACGTCGGCTACGACGAGGGCGGGCAGTTGACCGAGGCCGTGCGGCGTCGGCCGTATGCGGTGATCCTGCTCGACGAGGTCGAGAAGGCGCACCCCGACGTGTTCAACGTCCTGCTGCAGCTGCTCGACGACGGTCGCCTGACCGACGGGCAGGGGCGCACGGTCGACTTCCGCAACGCCGTCGTGATCATGACCAGCAACCTGGGCAGCCAGCACATCCTCGACGTCACCCTCGACCCGACGTCCCTGCGCGAGCGGGTGATGGTCGACGTCCGCAGCCACTTCAAGCCCGAGTTCCTCAACCGCATCGACGACGTCGTGATCTTCGACCGGCTCGCCAAGGAGCAGCTCACCGGGATCGTCGACATCCAGTTGGAGCGGCTGCGTTCTCGGCTGGCGGAACGCGACCTGATGATCGAGGTGACCGACGGGGCGCGGGCGTGGCTCGCCGACCGTGGGTACGACCCGGTCTACGGGGCGCGTCCGCTGAAGCGGGTGATCCGCCAGGAGGTCGAGAACCGGCTGGCACGGGCGCTGCTGGACGGCTCGATTGCCGACGGCGCGACGGTCACGGTCGACGTGGCCGGCCCGGTCGACGACCCGACCAGCGAGCTGACGGTCAGCTGACCTCGCGCAGGGTCCAGGTGACGACACCGAGGTCCATGGTCTGGAACGTGTCGGACCAGGCGACGTCGACCTCGAGGGATGCGGCGGCTCCGGGACCCAACTCGACGGGGTCGTCGAAGGTGTAGGTGCGGCACCCCTCGAGCAGGTCCGTGTCGTCGTTGATGCGTTCGTCGGACGAGGCGCGCTCGGCCCCGCGCGCGACGTGGACGTCGACCGCCGTCACGTGGAGCTTGACGTCCCCGCTGGACACGCAGACCTCGGCCGAGACGAGTTCCTGCGTGACGCCGTGGGGTGCGACCGGGAGGGCGGGGCGGTTGGCGAGCCTGACCGTGTCCGCGGACGAGGCTCCGGTCAGCACGATCTGGGACAGGCCCGCCGACGCGACGTTGAGGGTGAACGCGTCGGGAGCGTCGGTCGGGACCAGCCAGCTCGACGACGTCACCGTCGTGGTCGCTGCTGTCCTGGACACGAAGGCGGGGGCAAGCCCGTGGTCGCTGAGGAACGTGGCGAGTGCGGCGGCGGTCGCCGTGCGGTCGGATCCCGCCACGCGAGCCACGGCGGTCCCGGTGAGGCCGGTGGCCGTCCGGATCTCGTCGAGGATCGAGTCCGGCAGCGCCCCGGCGCCGCCGGCCACGACGACCATCTCCGGCGCGTATGCCTCCAGCCCCGTGGCCGCCGCCGACGACAGGCCGGACGGCGACGTGGTGAACAGCGGTGCGCCGAGTTGGCCTGCCAGTGGGCCGACCGCAAGGGCGTCAGCAGGATTGAACGCGTGCGCGACGAACGCGATCCGGGGCGGTGGCGCAGGCGTGGAATCGCCCGCGGCCACCGCGACGCCCATCGCTCCGGCGCCGAGGACGGCAGCGGTGAGGGTGGCGGCGAGGAGTTGTCGGCTGCGCATGGGTGCCTCCCGGGTCGAGTGCGACGAACCCTACGGATGCACGCGCGTGGGCGTGGCGCGATCCGAGCGGGTCGGTCAGCGCTGGGTCGCGCGTGCTGCCGTCACCTCGGCGATGACCGGGGGGAGTGGCTCCACGGCGACGTTGAAGGCCGTCAGTTCGTCGCCACAGTGGGCGCACGTCGACACGGCGTGGGTGACCTCACCGCAGTCGTGGTGCATGAGGTCGACGGGACCGGATCCGACCGGGTCCTCCCAGGTGTCGCCCCAGTGCATCATCGCCAACACGACCGGGATGAGGTCGCGCCCCTTGGCCGTCAGGCGGTACTCGAAGCGCGGCGGCCGTTCCTGGTACTGGCGCCGCTCCAGCACGCCGGCCTCGACCAGTCGGCCGAGGCGATCCGTCAGCACGTTCCGGGCGATGCCCAGGTCGCGCGTGAAGTCCTCGAACCGACGCACGCCGTAGAAGGCGTCGCGCAACACCAGGAGCGTCCACTTGTCGCCCACGACGTCGAGCGTGCGGGCGACGGAGCAGGTGAAGTCGGAGAGGTCGATGCGAGGTGGCATGCCAGGAGCATACGCGATACGTGAGTGAGTTGCACAAGACAACTCACTCACGTATCGTCGGCGTCATCACTCAGTTGCTCAATGCAACCCACTGCCGACACCGGCTCCACGACGAGGTGACCGCCATGACCATCGCCGCTCCGCGCCCCGACTCGCGTGACCACGACGTCACCGCCGGGGGCACCACGTTGACCGACCAGATCCGGCGCGACCTCGAGGCCGGGCGCTCGCAACCGCTGCGTCCCGCCGACCGCTTCGTCCAGCTACCTGCGGCGCGCCGCCCGACCCTCGGTGGTCGGGCGTTCCGCCGGACCTACCTGACGGCCCGGGCGCTGGGCGCGATCCACCCGCGGCTCGCGCGTCGCGCCCTGTTGCGGCTCTGGTTCACGCCGTGGGTCCACCCGTCGGCCCTGCGCCCGGTGACGGACCTGTCCGACGACCTGCGGCCGTGGGAGGGCTGGGGGCGGGGCCTGGCCCTGACGGGCTACACCGGTGGCGAGGGCCCGACGGTCGTCCTCGTCCACGGCTGGGCGGGTCGCGCTGCCGACTGGCGCCACCTGGCCCACGACCTGATCGCCCAGGGGTGGCGGGTCGTCGTGCCCGACCTGCCCGGGCACGGTCGGTCGCCCGGGGACCAGACGGACGTCTTCGAGCTGGCGCGCGGCGTGGCCGTGGCCCTGGACCAGGAGTCCCCGGTCGCCGTCGTCACCCACTCCATGGGCTTCCCGGCCACGGCGCTGGCCCTCGAGTCGGGCGCGGCCGCCCCGGCCCGCCTCGTGGCGCTGGCCCCCGGCCGGCGGATGTCCCGTGCGCTCGAGGGGTTCATCGCCCGCGCTCGCCTGCGTCCGGCCTTCGTCGACCAACTCCGCCGCGGCATCGAGTCCCGGTTCGGCGCGGACGTGTGGGAGGTGCTGGACGTCGACCGCTCGATCCCGGACTTCACGTTCCCCGGTCTGGTCGTCCACGACCTCGATGACGACGAGGTGCCCGTGGAGGACGCCCGTGCCATCGCGGCCGGGTGGCCGGGCGCGGAACTGGTGACCACCGCCGGACTCGGCCATCGCCGGATCCTCCGCGACGACGAGGTCCGCGACCTCGTCGTGTCGGCACTGGACCGCTGAGCCGGACCCCGCAGCGCGACCGAGCGGACAACTGACCCGTCCTGTTGCGCGGTCCGCAGTCCACCGTTGGTCGTCCCGCAACCTCGTCCGCGTGCACTTGCTGCATGGACACCTCGACGACGGCCAGCGCCGCCCCTCCCGCCCCTTCCGCGCACCTGCGTGGCTTCCGCGAGGACGACGCCGCGGCGGTCCGGCGGGTCTGGCGCGACAGCATCGTGCTGGGATCGCCGCTCCCGCTCGGTGCGCTCGACCTGCGTGGGTACGAGGAGCTCTCGCTGGCCTGGTACCTCGATCCGGGCAATCGTGCCGCCGGAGTCGCCACCATCGCCGTCGTGGCCGAGGAGGGTGAGGTCCGCGGCTACGCGCTGGCCTGCCTGGACCAGGCGGCGTACGAACGCTGGGTGCGCCGGGCGGCGGTGCGTTGGGCGGTGCGAGCCGTGGCAGCGTGGCCGCGGCTGGCGCCGGATGCGCGCCGGTTCGTCCGACTGCGCATCCGTGACGGCCTGCGCGCACGGCGACACCAGCCGCCGGCCCCGTTCCCGGCGCACATGCACCTCAACCTGGACCCGACCCTGCGCGGCGTGCACATCGGCCACCACCTCGTCGGCTGGATGGACGCCCAGGTGCGCGACGCCGGCCTCGACGGGTTCTTCGGCGAGGTGAACATGCCGCGCGGCCGTTCGGTCCGCGCCATCGAGGCGGCTGGCGCGACGGTCACCGCACGGGTTCCCAACCTGACGTTCTCGTGGCTCCTCGGCACGCCGGTCGACCGCTGCATCGTCGCGCGCCCCCTGGCCGATCGCACCGACACCGTCCCCGTCGCGTCCGCATCGACCGGCGCCCCGTGACGGCGCTGCGCGTCGCGTTCCGACCCACGCCACCGAACGAAGGTCCGCCCATGCGCGTCGCGATCGTCACCGAGTCCTTCCTCCCGTCGGTCAACGGTGTCGCGCGGTCGGTGCAACGGGTGGTCGACCACCTCGAGGCCACGGGTCACCAGGCCCTCGTGGTCACACCCGGTCGTGGTCCCGAGCGCTATTCGCGAACGCCGGTGGTCCGCCTGCGGTCGGTGCCGCTGCCGATGTGCCGGGACTTCCCGGTCGGTGTACCGACCCGCGAGTTGGCCGACGTCCTGAGTCGGTTCGATGCCGACGTCGTCCACCTCGCCTCGCCGATCGTCGTGGGAGCCCACGCCGCCCGCGTCGCGCGTTCGCTCGACCTGCCGACGGTGGCGATCTTCCAGACCGACGTGGCCGGCTTCGCGACGCAGTACCGCCTGGGTGGTGCCGCCCCCGCGATCTGGCGGTGGCTCCGGCGCCTCCACGACGACGTGGACCGCACGCTGGCCCCGTCGCGGGCGACGGTCGCCGACCTGCGCCGCCACGGCTTCGCCGACGTGCACCGGTGGGCACGTGGCGTGGACGTCGTGCAGTTCGATCCTGCGCGCCGGACGCGTCCGCCGACCGAGCGGGTCGCAAGCGCGCGGGTCGGCTACATCGGACGGCTTGCTGCCGAGAAGCGGGTCGAACGACTGGCCCACGCGGCGGGCCTGCCCGGCACGCACCTCCAGGTCGTCGGCGACGGCAGCCACCGACGACGTCTGGAGCGGGCGCTCCCCGGTGCGGAGTTCACCGGACGGCTGGACGGTGACCGGCTCGGCCGGGCCTTCGCCGACCTCGACGTCTTCGTCCACACGGGTGCCCACGAGACCTTCTGCCAGGCACTGCAGGAGGCGCTCGCGGCCGGCGTCCCGGCCGTGGCTCCCGCCGCCGGCGGTCCGCTCGACCTCGTGCAACACGGGGTGAACGGACTGCTGTGGCGCCCCGACCGGCCGCAGGACATCGGGGCGTGCGTCGCCGCGCTTGCGGCGCGTCCCGGCCTGCGGGCGACGATGGGCGCGATCGCTCGGGCCGGGGTCGAGCACCGCACCTGGGACGGGATCGGCGACGAGTTGCTCGGCCACTACGCGGCGGTCGTGACCGCTCGCGCGGGGGACCGGCCCCTGCGGGCGGTGCCCGCCTGATGCGCATCGTGCAGATCGCCAACCTCGTGACCCCGACGTCGGGTGGCATCCGCACCGTCCTCGACCGCCTGGGGCGGGGCTACCTCGCCGCCGGCCACGACGTCCACCGCATCGTGCCCGGACCGGCACCGGCGGTCGCGGTCGAACGCTCGGGGGTGGTCCACACCCTGCCGGGTGTGCCCCTGCCGTTCTCGGGCGGCTATCGGCTGCTGGTCGACCCGCTGCCGGTGGCGCGACTCCTGACGGACCTCGCGCCCGATCGCCTCGAGGTGTCGGATCGATTCACGCTGACGTGGGTCGGGTCGTGGGGCAGGTCCCACGACGTGCCGTCCACCGTCGTCGTGCACGAGCGCCTGGTCGAGACCCTGCGGACGTGGCTCCCCGGGGGCATGGGCTCCGGGTTCCTCGCGGCCCTCGCGGACCGACGGCTCCCGCTGCAGTTCGATCGCCTCGTCGTGCCGTCCACGTACGCCGCCCGGTCGTTCGACCACGCCGACAACGTGGCGGTCGTCCCGCTGGGCGTCGACCTGGCGACGTTCCGGCCCGGGCGCGCCGGGGACCTGCCTGCCGGCCTGTGCCCCGATCCGGCACGCGTTCGGCTGGCCATGGTCGGCCGGCTGTCCCGCGAGAAGCGTCCGCTCCTGGGCATAGGGGCGCTGGCCCGCCTGCATGCCGCGGGCGTGCCGGTGGAACTGCACGTCGTCGGAGACGGGCCGTTGCGACGGCGTCTCGAACGCGCAGCGACCGATCTGCCGGTGACCTTCCATGGCTTCGTCGACGATCGCCGCCGGGTCGCTGCCCTGCTGGGATCCGCCGACGTTGCCCTGGCGACCTGCCCGATCGAGACGTACGGCCTTGCCGCGCTGGAAGCCCTCGCCTGTGGGGTTCCCGTGGTCGCGGCGCGCGGCGGGGCGCTGGACGAACTCGTCACGCCGGACGTCGGTGTGGTGGTCGAAGCCGAGGTCGAGGCGATGGCGGCGGGGGTCCGCCGGATCCTGGAGCGGGACCGTGGCCAGCTTCGGGTGGCGGCACGCACCCGCGCGGAGTCGTTCCCGTGGCGCCGCACCGTCGACGACATGCTGCGGCTGCACCGCGTCGAGGGGTCAGAGGCGCCGAGGCCCACCGCGCCGGTGGCCGCCACCTCGCTCAGTGATGCGACAGGACCTGGCTGACGACCTCGTCCACGCGCTCGGCGCGTGTGGCCCAGGTCGCCGCTGCCGCTCGGCGACGGGCCGACGCGCCCAGTGCCGCGGCGTGGTCGGACGTGGTCAGCACCGTGCGCACCGCCGCCGTCAGGGCATCGTCGTCGCCGGGAGGGACCAGGTGTCCGTCGATGCCATCGGAGACCTGGACGGGCATCGCCTCCACGGCGGTCATGACCACGGGGCGACCCAGCCACTGGGCGATCAACGCCGGCGTGGCGTCCTCGCCGGACAGCGCAGCGGACGCGACGACGTCGGCCCGCGCGATCTGGTCGACGACGGCACGCCAGGTCGTCGCGTCCGCGACGACCCGGACGCGCTCGCGTACGCCGAGGCGCTCGGCGGTGCGCCTGACCTCGGCGTGGCGCGGCCCCGATCCGACGAGGACGAG
>JBFJMP010000122.1:0-6975 GCA_041633895.1 Nitriliruptoraceae bacterium | reverse complement strand
GCGCCCGGCTGGGTCACACCGACGTTCGGCTCGGCCGTGGACCGGAACACGGGATCGTGCGACACGTCGGCCATGTCGTACGTGTACTCGTTGCGGTGGGTGAAGAACACGAACTCGCGACCGTCCGAGTACGCCTGCACGGGACAGAGGCTGCTGGAGTGCGACGCCGTGCGCCACACGAGTCGGCCGTGGGTGCCGCCGAGACCACCGTTCACCGAATCGTCGAGGTTGAACGCACCGTCGTAGCTCTGGTCCACGGTCACGCGGTGGTAGTGCACCGGGTCGAGTCCGTCGGCCGCCAACGGGAGGACGACGTAGGGGTCGTTGCCGGAGTTGGTCCCCGCCAGGCGACTGCCGCTCAGGGACACGTTCGACGCGTTGCGCACCGCGACGTAGTCGTCGGCGTCGTCGAAGTCCCACGGGTTGCCGAGGACCTCGGTGGCGTAGTCCGCACCCCCGGCCATGTCCGGATCGAGCACCTGCGGTTGGGGCGGGGCGACGACCTCGACCGTCCGGATGTAGTTCGAGTCCTCGTACAGGTACCAGGTACCGGGCGGGAACAAGCCCGTGTCGACGACCTGGAAGGCCGGGCTGCTGCCCGTCCTGACCGGGAGGTTGCCGGCAGCAGGGTCCGCCTGCCCGCCGTTGTTGGTCAGGACGAGGTCCGAATCGTAGGAGAGCTGGCCCGTGTCGCTCGGGACCTCGATGAGGTCACCCTCGGCGTGGATGCGGAGCCAGTCGAGGCGGAAGGTCGTCGGGTTCTCGTTCTCGCTGGCGAGGCGCAGCCCGAGCACCTGTCCGTCCCACTCCTGCGGCAGCCCGAGGTAGTCGGTGTTCTCGATCGGCATCGCGACCGTGTTCCAGCCGGGTTCGAGGTTGATGCGCATGGCGCCACGGCACGCGTCGTCGTACTCCTGGCACGTGAACCACTCGAGGCGGGTCGGCGTGTGCTGCGTCGCGTGGATGCGCATCGACACCTGCGTCAGCGTGTCGGCGTCGATGGGGTTGGTGAGGCCGTCCCACGCCTCGTGCATCGCCCCCGGGTCGCTGCCCGCGTGGGGCCAGGTCATGAAGAACGGGGTGACGTACCACTCCCCCGAGGTGATCCACGTGACCGTTCCCGGGACGTCCTGCTTGCCCTCGTACTCGAAGTGGACGTTGCGCGTGACGCCGCCGCCGTCGGTCATCAGGTCGGTCGACTGGCTGTAGTCCCAGGCGTCGTGGAGTGCCTGGGTCGCGTGGTCAGCGGCCGCGCCGACCGTGATCCGCGTCGGTTCCTCGGCGGCCGTGGCGGGCAGCCACCCGACGGCGAGTGTGGCGAAGAGCACGCCAGCGGTGGCGACGTGGACAGAGCGCCTCATGGATCCTCGAGTGGGAGAGGGCGTAGGCCGTGGGACGGCGCGCCGAGAGGTGGTCAGCGGCCGACGGTACCCAAGGTGCGATCGAATGCACGCAGGCCGGCACTACGCTCCGGGCGACCTCCCGAGGAGCAGTGATGGCCGCCCCGTTCCTTGCCGTCGTCCCCGCGTGGAACGAGGCAGGCACCGTCGGCGAGACCGTCCGGGAGATCCACGCAGGGCTGCCGGAGGCGACCATCCTCGTCGTGGACGACGGGTCGACGGACGCCACGGCCGAGGAGGCACGATCAGCGGGCGCGACCGTGGTCTCCCTGCCCTTCAACCTCGGTGTCGGGGGCGCCATGCGCACGGGGTTCCGCTACGCCGTCCAACACGGATTCGACACGGTCGTCCAGATCGATGCGGACGGCCAGCACGACCCGGCCGAGGTCCCGGGCCTCCTGGCCGAGCTGACTGGTGCGGACCTCGTCATCGGGGCACGCTTCGCGGGTCGGGGCGACTACGAGGCCGAGTTCCTCCGTCGCCTGGCCATGCGGGTCCTCGCCCGTGCGGTGAGCACCCTCACCCGAACACGCCTCACCGACACGACGTCCGGCTTCCGTGCATCCGGCCCACGAGCGGTCGCCCTGTTCGCGGAGGACTACCCGGCCGAGTACCTCGGGGACACCGTGGAGTCCACGATCATCGCGGCGAAGGCCGGACTGACCATCACCCAGCGACCGGTCAGGATGCGGACGCGGCGCGGTGGCACGCCCAGTCAGTCGCCGTTGCGCCTCGTCGTGTTCCTGGCTCGTGCCATGCTGGTGGTGTTCCTCGCGGGCTTCCGCGCGCGACCGAAGGGACCGCGATGACCACGGCACAGGTTGCCGCCCTGATCGCCGGCGCCATCGCCCTCGCGGTGATCCTGGACCTCGTCCGGCGGCGTCAACTGCGCGAGAAGTACGCGGCCCTGTGGCTGACGCTCGGAGCCGGGATCGCGACGCTGGCCGTGTTCCCCGGTCTGCTGGACCGCGTGGCCGAGCGACTGGGCGTCGCCGATCCACCGAACCTGTTGTTCTTCCTGGGGATCCTGGTCCTGCTCGTCGTGGTCGTGCAGCTGTCGTTCGAGTTGTCCCGTCTGGAGGACCGCATCCGAACGCTGGCCGAGCGGCTGGCCATCCTGCAGGCGGACGTGGACGGTGCTGAGGTCAGCCCGCCTGACGAACGTCGCTGACGACGGTGTCGGCGATCGCCGCACGGCCGCCGACGACGTGGACGCGCGGCGGCGACAGGGCAGCCAGACGTGCACGGGTGGCACTCGGCAACGTGGCTGCCTCCGTCAACAGCAGGACGCCACCGAGGTGGGCGACGTAGGCGCCGGCGCCCAGGGCGTCGGGAAAGTTCGTCCCGAGGGCGACGAGCACGTCGAGCCCGGGCGCACCGGCCGCCACCGCGGCCTCTGCGACGAGCCCAGCCGTCTCGTACCGGTTCGGGCCGGCCAGCCTGCTCCAGGGCGCACGGGTGGCACGCAGCACGTCGTCGGACAGCGCAGCGGGCCCACCGACACCGATCACCTCGACCGGCCCGATGGCCGCGACGGCATCGGCAACCTCGTCGAGCAGCCGCGTCGGCGGGCTCAGCAGCAACGGCAGCCTGGCCGCGGCGACCAGTTGCCCTGCGGCCAGGGCGTCGGGGAACGACGCTCCGGACGCGAGCAGGACGTCCTCACCACGGTCGACACCCGCAGCGTCCCAGCGCGCCATCGCCTCCTCCGCCACCGCAACAGCCGTCAGGTACCGGTTGGCCCCGGCGATCCGCTGGACGTTCGCAGCGGGGCGGGCAGCACGGATGCCGTCGATCACGGCACGGGACTGTGCGGCGGTCCCACCGATGACCACGACCTCGTCCACGTCGAGGCGCACCAACTCATCGGCAACGCGGGGGTCGAGGGCGTCGCGACCGTTGAGCAGGAGGGGCGCGTCCGCGGCTGCAGCCAGCTGGGCGGCGGCCAGGGCGTCCGGGAAGTCACCCGCGGCGGCGACGAGGGCCGTTGACGACCCGCCCGCGAAGGCACCCCGGCTGAGCTCCAGGGCCGTGCCGACGCGATCCGAGCCCGCGATCCGACCGGTCACCACCAACGGGCCCGTCGCGTACGCCCGCCCCGTGACGCCGCCACGCGTCGCCTCGACCCAGACCCACCACGTCCCCGGCGCCACGTCCCGCAGGTCGACACGAGCGACGTTCTCGCCCGCGTGCTGTGCGATGCCGCCCGCAACGGGGTTCGCGTCGAAGCCCGCGCGGTCGCGGTCGAGGTGGATCGTCACCTCCGTGCCGTCGCGATGAGCCGGATCGGACCACCGCACGTCGAAGGCGCCGTACGCCTCGTCGTCGGCTGCGAGGCGGATCTCGTCCAGGCGCCAGGCACGCGCCCCCGGATCCTCGTTCGGGTCCCAGCGCAGCCCGGTCACCAGGCCGTCCCAGGAACGGAACCCGCTCTCGACCGATGGTCCGGTCAGGTCGTAGGTCGCCGTCGGCCGGTCGGTGAACGTGACGAGTTCGCGGCTGTCGTGTTGCTGGAGACCCGTCTCGGGGCGTTGGAACAGGACGCGACCATGGGCGCCGCCACCGGGGCCGAACCCGAGCGAGAAGGGCCCGTCGTAGGTCGTCGTGACCGTCAGGCGGTGGTAGCGGTCCGCATCGATGCCGGCACCGACCGGGAGCCGGATCCAGGGGTCGTTCGTCTGGTTGCGGCCGTGGAGTTGGCCGTCAGCGAACGACCACGTGGCGTTGGCGACGGCAGTGACGTCCGCTGCGTCGGTCATGTCCCAGGGGTTGCGCAGGACGCGCGTCGCGAAGTCCTCCCCACCCGCGGCATCCGGGTCGAGGACGACGGGGGCGGGCCGGCCGACGATGGTGACGCTGTCCCCGAGTGTGCCCTGCCCGTCACGCAGGTGGTAGGTCCCCGGTGGCATCCCGACGGGCAGACCCCCCGACGGGATCGGTCCCCAGTCGGGGCTGTCCGCCGTGTTGTCGTCCGTGCTCGTGTTGCGATCCCAGGTCGCGGCACCACCGCCGACGGCCACCCGCGGGGCGCCGGCGTGGAGGCGCAGCCAGTCGAGGCGGAAGTCGGTGTCCCCGAAGCCGCTGGCCAGACGGAGTCCGTAGACGTCGCCGGCCCAGCCGAGGTCCCCGGTGCCGGCCAACGCCGGCAGGTCGACCTCGACGAGGTTCCAGCCCGGATCGACCCAGAAGTCGGTCCGTCCGAGGCACGGCGAGTAGTCGTGCGTGCAGCGGAACCACTGGACCGAGATCGGCACGTTCCGCGAGGACCAGAGGTGCATGGTCAGTGTGGTGTGCACGTCTGCATCGATCGGGTTGCTGACACCGTCCCGAGAATCCGGCAGTGCGCCGGGAACGGTCATGTCGAGCGGGCTCACCCAGCCGTCGTGGGACGTCCAGCGCAACTGCCCGTCCTCCATCCTGAGGTTCGACACCTGCCCGTTGATCGGTGTGCCGTCGAGCACCATGTCGGACGGCTCGCTGTAGTCCCATCCGCTGCCGAGCCACATCGTCGCGTAGTCCTCGACCTCCACGACCGTGGGGGTCGACGTGGTCGGAGTGGCAACGCTCGTGGCGGGCGCCAGCACGGCGCCAGCGAGGAGGAGCACCACGGTCAGGATGGATGTCGGGCGCATTCGATCGGTCCCCCGCGTCAGTCGGACAGCGTGCGTACCAGTGTGCCCGCGGCGGTGACGCCGACCACGGCCACGACGGTGAGCAACAGGAGGTCCGGGACGGGTGGCTCCCATCCGGACGCGCCGGTCACGCCGCCACCGAGGCGCACGAAGGCCCCGACCTCGTAGCGGTCGAGCGCCGACACCAGGGCGATGCCGTGGCCCATGAGCAGGGCCAGCATGCCGCCTCCCACCACCCACGGCGGGACCACTGCGTCGCGCGAGGCCAGCCACCGGTCGATGACCACGCCACCGACGATCGGGAGTCCGACCGCCACCGGCAGGGCGTAGCGACCCTGCCATGCGTACCCGATGTCGGGTACGGCCTGGATGTCCGCAAGCACGGGGAGTGCCACGACGGCGAGGCCCAGCACCCCGATCACGATGCGTTCCCCGGCGCGGGCGAGCACCGCCCCGATCGCGGCCACCAGGCCACCGGCCAGCAGCCACGCCATGACCACCATCGTGGGCAGGAAGACGCTGGCCCACCCGAACACCCCGACCATCTGTTCGAGGCGATCGGGCAGCATCCGGACCGAGGCTCGCAGTACCGAGCCGGCGGTGGCGTCCGGCTGCGGGATCCCCGTGAAGGTGCCCAGGGTGTCGCGCCACAGCAGCCACCCGACGGTGGCCGTGATCGCAATGCCCACCACGACGGCTGCGGGCCGCAGTTCCGGTGCCCGACGTCGGAGGACGGGCAGGACGTCCGGGCCCACCATGATGGCGGTGGCGGCGACGATCCCGACGGCCCAGACGGGGCCGAAGGGGCGCGACAGGGCGAGGACCACCAGCGACGGCACGAAGACCCTCAGGCCCGGACGCAGACCGCCGTCGTCCGTGCGCGCGTCGTGGACGAGGCGCACTCCCGCGGACCAGGCGGCCACGGCCGCGGCGATCTCGACCGCGTTGGGGTTCACCGTCCCCGTCAGGTAGCCCACCATCGGCGTCACGGCCACACCGAGTCCCAGTAGGCGCACTCCGGGACCACGCACGGGCCACAGGACCGCGACGGCGGACGCCAACAGCGCAGCCGACAGCAGCACCGTCAGGACGCGGGCCGCGCGGAGCGCCCCGATCGGGTCGAGGACCCACGACGGCCACCCGACCACCGCGTAGTAGGCGGGCGGGTAGGTCCCGGCGTTCGTGCTGACGGCGCCGACCGGCTGGGACGCGACCAGGGGGTCCGCGCAGCCCGCATCGACGTCGGGTTTGAACGCGAAGCAGACCGGGATGCGGTGGAGGTCCTCGTAGGCGCGATCGAGTTGCACGATGGTGCGTTGCCCGACGAGACCGATGTCGTTGGCGGGCACGTCCTCGTTCGGTGCGTCCACCTGCAGTCGGACGACGGCCGCGGCGTAGATCGTGTGGGCGGGTTCGTCGGGGGCACTGGTCGGCGGGGTCGCGAACGCCCAGCTGAGTCCGAGGACGGCGAAGAGGACGAACGAGATCGCCGCCACCCCTCCCCCTGGTCTGGTCACGTGGCCAGCACCTCGCGCAGGAACTTGCCCGTGTAGCTCGCACCGACCTCGCAGACCGCCTCGGGCGTGCCCTGCGCCACGATCGTCCCACCGCCGATGCCGCCCTCGGGACCGAGGTCGACCACGTGGTCGGCGGTCTTGATCACATCGAGGTTGTGTTCGATCACGATGACCGTGTTGCCCTTGTCGACGAGCCTGTGCAGGACGTCCAGCAGGCGTCGGACGTCCTCGAAGTGCAGCCCCGTCGTCGGCTCGTCGAGGATGTAGACCGTCTGACCCGTCGCCCGCTTGCGGAGTTCCGTGGCCAGCTTCACCCGTTGGGCCTCGCCACCCGACAACGTCGTGCTCGGCTGGCCGAGCTTGAGGTAGCCCAGCCCGACGTCCTGCAGCGTGGCGAGTCCGCGCGCGACCTTCGGCAGGTCGGCG
>JBFJMP010000121.1:0-7063 GCA_041633895.1 Nitriliruptoraceae bacterium | reverse complement strand
GCCAGCGTCGGCAGCGCGGCGAGGTCGTCGTACTCGAGGTGGTCGGTGCCCAACGCCTGCGACTCCGCACGCAGCTGGTCCTGCAGGTCCTGGTCGGCCGCGACGTGGTTGACCAGCGTGGTCATCGTCGTCGTGGACGTGTCGTGTGCGGCCATCAGCAGGAAGATCATGTGGTTGACGACGTCGTCGTCGGTGAAGCGGTTGCCGTCCTCGTCCTCGGCGTGGCACAGCGCGCTGAAGAGGTCGTCGCCGGTCGATGCCCGCTTGGCGGGCAACTCGCCCCGGATGAACGCCTCGAGCACCGCGCGCCCCTGCAACCCCTTGTGCCAACGCCCACCGGGAACCGGGAACCGCACCACCGAGGTGCCGGCCTGGATCGCGTCGAAGAACGCGGCGTTGAGGTCGTCGGCCTCCGCCCCGAGGTGGTGGCCGACGAACACGGTCGTGGCAAGGTCCAGCGTCAACTGCTTGAACGCGGTGTGGAACCGGAACCCGCGCTGGGGTTCCCACGACGAATAGCCGTCACCGAACGCGGCGTTGATCCCCTTGAGGTAGCCGACCAGCCGGTCGCGCGTGAACGCCTGCTGCATGATCCGGCGGTGGTGCAGGTGCTCCTCGAAGTCCAGCAGCATCAGCCCGCGCTCGAAGAACGGCCCGATGAAGTACGACCACCCGGGCCCGTTCGCGTAGGCCTTGTCCCGGTTGACCAGCACCTCCCCGATCGCCTCGGGACCGATGACCACCACGATCGGAATCCCGTAGGCGTGCGTCCACGACACCGGCCCGAACTCCTCGTACTGCTGGCGGGACGTGCCCATCGGGTCACGCATGTACTCCAGCGTGCGCCCGAGGACCGGCAGCCCACCGCGGCCGAGGACGGGGCGCAGGCCGCTGCCCGGCGGGGGTGGGGCGAAGGGGCGCAGGGCGGGCATCGGGACTCCGGCGGGGCAGGGATGACGGCGACGCGTCGGTGAGACATCATGGCTAGTATTGTCTCACGAGTCGCGGCGCGTCAACGCCCACCGCGAGATCGACACGAGGTCGCCGCCATGACACCAGCCGCCACCAGACCCTCCACCACCGGATCACGCCGCCGTGGCGAGGCCGCGCCCGAGGTCGAGCTGCTGACGGTCGTGAACCCGGCGACCGGCGACGTCGCAGGTGAGGTGCCGATCGCGGACACCGCCGCCGTGACGGCTGCGGTCGCACGTGGACGGGCCGCGCAGCCAGCGTGGGACGCGCTCGGCTGCGACGGTCGCGCGCACGTGATCGACGCGTTCCGCCAACGCCTGTCGAAGCACGCCGACCTCGTGCTCGACGTGCTGTGCGCCGAGTCGGGCAAGCCCCGCGAGGACGCCCAGGCCGACCTGACACTCGTCGTGTCGTGGGCGAAGTACTGGGCCGACCACGCCGCCGACCTGCTGCGCGACGAGACGATCACGTCGTTCTCGCCGTTCGTGATCGGTCGCCGCAACGTGATCGTGCGCGACCCCGTCGGCGTCGTCGGGGTGATCGGTCCCTGGAACGTGCCGCTGACCCTCACCGTCGGCGACGCCCTCCCGGCGCTGATGGCCGGCAACGCCGTCGTGATCAAGCCGTCCGAGACCACGCCCCTGTCCGCCGACTTCGTCGCGAAGCTGTGGCTCGAGGCCGGTGGCCCGGTCGACGTGCTGCAGGTCGTGCACGGCCGCGGCGAGACGGGCGGGGCGCTGGTCGACGAGGTCGACTACGTGATGTTCACCGGGTCGGTCGCGACCGGCAAGAAGGTCGCCGCTCGCGCCATCGAAACGCTCACCCCGTACAGCCTCGAGCTCGGGGGCAAGGACGCGATGATCGTCTGCGCGGACGCGAACCTCGAACGGGCGGCGAACGCCGCCGCCTACTACGGCCTGTTCAACGCCGGCAAGATCTGCATGTCGGTCGAACGGATCTACGTCGAGGACGCCGTCCACGACGAGTTCGTCGACCGCCTCGTCAGCACGGTCTCGTCACTGCGCCAGGGCCGGTCGGACGAGGTCGGGGCCATCGACGTCGGCGCCGTCATCCACCCGCCCCAGCGGGCCATCGTGCAGGCCCACGTCGACGACGCCCTCGCCAAGGGGGCGCGGGCGCTGACGGGCGCCGGGGCCACGGACGCCGCCCCGTCCGCCGGAGCGGACATGGGCCCGGGCGACTTCTTCCCGCCCACCGTCCTGGTCGACGTCGACCACACGATGGACTGCATGACCGAGGAGACGTTCGGCCCCACGCTGCCCGTCATGCGCGTTGCCGACGTGGACGAGGCGGTCCGCCTGGCCAACGACAGCCCCTACGGCCTGACCGCGAGCGTGTGGACCTCCGACCTCGACAAGGGCGAGGCCATCGCCCGCCGCATCGAGGCGGGAACGGTGTCGGTCAACGACGCCCTGACCCACCTCGCCGCACCCGAACTGCCCTTCGGCGGCTGGAAGTCGTCGGGCATGGGCGCCCGCAACGGCCCCGACGGGATCCGCAAGTACACCCGCCGCAAGGTCGTGCAGGTGAACCGCCTGGCGCTGGGGCGCGACCTGCACTGGTTCCCGTACAAGTCGTCGACCTCGACCGTGCTGGCCAAGGCCACGGGCGTGCTCTACGGCCGCCCCGCGCTGCGCGTCGCGTCGTCGGCCCCGGTCACGGCCGTGAAGAACATCGTCGGCCGCATCCGCGGCTGATCAGGCTGCGCGCATTGCGCCGACTCAGGCTGCGCGCTCCGCTCTGATCAGGCTGCGCGCTCCGCGCGACGCCGCTCGGCGCGCTTGCGGGCGCGTCCACGCTCCAACCGGTCGAGCAGGTCGTGCTTCACCACGAGGTCGATCGGGAACGTGCGCGTCACCGCCGTCGGCAGCACCCGGTCGACCGCCCCGGCCGTCCGCATGAAGCGCTCGTACCGACGCTGCTGCGCGTCCGTCCACTCGAGGTCGTACATCTCCCGCACCCGCGGCGGGAACATCGCGGCAGCCGACCACTGCAGGTACCGGCCGATCGCCGGACCGAGCACCGGCACCGCCGGCGGGTTGAACGTGAAGTGCGCGACGTCGCGTCCCTCGGGCGTCACCTCCAGGTCCTCGGCGACCACGCGCTCGACGTAGGCCTCGAAGTCCGCCATCGTCTCGGGCAGCAGGTCACGCGGGATGCTGCAGCCCTCGCCGAACAGCTTCTGCTCCTCGTAGAAGCGCGCCCGGTCGCGCGGACGCAGGCGCCCGTTGGCGTGCTCGTAGGTCACCAGCACCGTGTCGGCCAGCGTCGCCCAGACCCACAGGCCCAGCTCGGGGTCGCGGGCGTCGTAGGTGCGCCCGTCCGACGACTCGCCGGTGACGGGGCGGTGGCGCTTGTCCATGCGCGAGGTCTGGCGCCGCGAGATGTCGGGCGTGCCGAACACCAGCTTCAGCACGGTGTCGAACGTCCGGTACCCACGCGAGAACGGGTCGGTCTGGTAGTCGGAGTGCTGGGCGACGCCCGCCGCGACCAGCGGGTGCGAGGTCTGCAGGAGCAGCGCCCGACTCGCCCCGAGGAACCCGAACGCGCTGATCCGCCACGACACCGTCCCGGCGCCCAGCGGCAGGTGCGTCGGGGCGACGTAGTCGTCGCCGGTCACCGGGGCCGCCATCCGCACGCTCATGCCAGCAGGTCCTTCACGGTCGCGATCACCTGCGGATCCGGTGTCAACGGGCTGACGTTGAGGACCGTCACACCCGACTCGCGGAACGCCGCGATGCGCTCCTTGACGAAGCCTTCGGACCCGATGAGGTTGAGCCGCTCCAGCGCCTCACGCGGGACCAACGCCTCGGCCTCGCGCTTCTTGCCGGACAGGTAGAGGTCCTGGATCTCGGCTGCCTCCTGTTCGTAGCCGTAGTTCACGAACAGGTCGTTGTAGAAGTTGCGCCCCTTGGCACCCATGCCGCCGACGTACAGGGCGACCACCGAACGGCCGAGGTCGAGCAGGTTGTCACGCTCCGCCTCGTCGTCGGTGATCGCGAGCAGTCCACCCGCGGCGATCTCCAACGGCCCGAGGCCGTCCGCACGCTTCGCCGCCCCGGCAGCCAGCGCCCCGCCCCACACGTCATCGGCGTGCTCCGGGATGTAGAGGTGGGGCATCCAGCCGTCGGCGATCTCGGCCGTCATCGTCACGTTCTTCTCGCCGAGGGAGGCGACGTACATCGGCACGCTCGACCGGACCGGGTGGTTGAGCAACTTCAGGGCCTTGCCGAGCCCCGTGCCCTGGTCGGACGGCAGCGGGATCTGGACCGTGCGCCCGTCGAGTTCGATCGGTGCCTCGCGCGCCAACGCCTGCCGCACGACGTCGACGACCTCGCGCGTGCGGGTCAACGGCTTGCTGTACGGCACGCCGTGAAAGCCCTCGATGACCTGCGGACCCGATGCCCCGAGCCCGAGGATGGCCCGTCCCCCCGACACGTTGTCCAGGCCAGCCGCCGTCTGGGCGATCGCGCCGGGCGTGCGCGAGTAGACGTTGATGATCGCCGAGCCGATCTCGACGGTCTCGGTCTTTGCCGCGAGGTAGCCCATCAGCGTCGGCGAGTCGAAGCCGTAGACCTCGGCCACCCACACGATGTCGAGCCCGGCACGCTCCTGGGCGACCACCTGCTCCGCGGTCGCGCGCGGGTCACCGGCGTAGGACAGGAAGTTCGCGAGCCGCATGGCAGCCTCCGAGTCGGTGAGACAAACCTAGCATGAGTGTCTCACGGGGCGCACGGCCACCCCGGGCGTTGCGAGCCGGACGAGCACCCCGCTACCGTGGCCCACGCGCGGTCCAACCGCGCAGACGACACCCGGGGAGCTCGAGACAGTCGGGCTGAGAGGGTGGGCACCTGCCCCACCGACCCGTGGAACCTGAGCTGGGTAATGCCAGCGGAGGAACGGTGTGACGGTGGCAGCAATGGAGCGGTCAGCCCATCAGGGTGGTCGTGACGTGCACACCGTCATTGCGGTGGCCGGGGGCGACCCCGTGCCGCCGACCGTGCTCGACCGACTGCCGGCCGACGCGCTGGTGATCGCTGCGGACTCCGGTCTGCAGGTCGCGACGAGCCTGGGCCTCGTCGCCGACATCGTCGTCGGCGACATGGACTCGGTCGACCCCGCGCTGCTCGAACGGGCGCGGGCCGGCGGGGCCGAGGTGCAGCGACACCCGGCCGCGAAGGACCACACCGACCTCGAGCTCGCCCTCGACGTCGCGCTGGGCTTCAACCCCCAGCGCATCGTCGTCGTCGGCGGGCACGGCGGTCGGCTCGACCACCTGATCGCGAACGTCCTCCTGCTGGCGCGCCCCGCCCACGACCACCTCGACCTGTCCGCCCACATGGGCGAGGCCGAGGTCCACGTCGTGCACACCCGCTGCGACCTCGTCGGCGCGACCGGCGAACTGGTCTCGCTGCTGCCCGTGCACGGCCCGGTCGAGGGCGTGACCACCGACGGCCTGCTCTACCCCCTGGTCGGCGAGGACCTCACCCCCGGTTCCACACGCGGTGTCAGCAACGAACTCGCCCGACCCTCGGCGTCGGTCCACGTGACCGGTGGGACCCTCCTCGTGGTCCGCCCCGGGGTGCTCGGCACCCACGCACTGTCCCGAACGGAACCCACACCATGAACCTGCACCGCTCTCGCCTCCTCCACCGCACCGGGTCCCTCCTGGTCGCCGGGAGCCTCGCGCTCACCGCATGCGGCACCGACGACGCGGGCCACGACGGCCCCGTCGACCCGGAAGGAAGCACGCCAACCGAGGAGGTCGTCACCGAGCTGACCACGGTCCGCCTGCTGACCCACGACTCGTTCAACATCAGCGAGGAGGTGCTGGCCGACTTCACCGCGGACACCGGCATCGCGATCGAGGTCCTGCGCGGCGGCGACGCCGGACAGATGGTCAACCAGGCCATCCTCACCGCCGGCAACCCGCAGGCGGACGTCCTGTTCGGCATCGACAACACGCTGCTGTCCCGCGCGCTGGAGGCGGACCTGTTCCTGCCCCACACCGCAGACGGCATCGATGCGGTCGACCCGGCGCTTCGGCTCGACCCCGACGACCGCGTGACCCCGGTCGACCGCGGCGACGTGTGCCTCAACTACGACAAGGCCTTCTTCGCCGCGTCGGACCTCGAGGTGCCGGACTCGTTGGACGACCTCGCCGACCCGGCCTACGCCGGCCTGCTCGTCGTCGAGAACCCGGCGACCAGCTCCCCCGGGCTGTCGTTCCTGCTCGGCACGATCGCCACGTACGGCGACGGCTGGACCGACTACTGGACCGACCTGCTCGAGAACGACGTCGCCGTGACCGCCGGGTGGGAGGACGCGTACTACGGCGACTTCTCCGGTTCGGCCGGCTCGGTCGGTGACCGACCGCTCGTCGTGTCCTACGCCAGCTCGCCCCCGGCCGAGGTGATCTTCGCCGAGGAGGAACTGGACGAGGCGCCGACCGGCGTCATCACCGCATCGTGCGTGCAGCAGGTCGAGTTCGTCGGGATCCTCGCGGGCACCGACAACGAGGTCGCCGCCCGTCAGGTCGTCGACTTCTTCCTGTCCGAGGAACTGCAGGCCGACATCCCGCTGCAGATGTTCGTGTTCCCGGCCCGGACCGACGTGGCGCCGCCCGCCGAGTTCCTCGAGCACAGCGCCCTGCCGGAGACGCCGATCGAACTGGACCTCGACGAGGTCGCCGCGAACCGCGACGACTGGATCGAGGAGTGGACCCGCCTGATGGGTCGCTGAGGAGTTCGGCATGCAGGGTGACGGCGAGCGGACAGGACGCGCCTGGCGCGTGCTGACGCTCGCCGTCCCTGCGGTCTTCCTCACGGTCTTCTTCGTGTGGCCGGTCGGCACGATCGTGGTCACGCCGCTGGTCGACGGCGACGGGCTGGCCACGGTCGCGGAGGTGCTCGGCGACTCCCGCACGTGGGACATCGCGTGGTTCACGACGTGGCAGGCGATCGCGTCCACGGTGCTGACGGTGGTCGTCGGCATCCCTGGCGCATGGGTCGCGTCCCGCGTGCGGTTCCGCGGCCGACTGTTGTTCCGGTCGGCCGTGACCGTCCCCTTC
>JBFJMP010000120.1:0-7102 GCA_041633895.1 Nitriliruptoraceae bacterium | reverse complement strand
TGCGTGCCACGGTGGAGGCGGCCATGCTGACCTACCTGCTCGCACGACGACACCGACGCGACTGCGACGACCTCGACGCGATCCTGCACGGCACGGGCGGGCTCGACGCCACGCTGCGTCGGGAGGTCGAGGCCCACATCGGCGACTGCGAGACGTGCGCCCGACACCGCCGTGCCCTCGTGGCACCCATGCAGGCCTTCGCGGCGCTCGCGGCCGTGGAGGCACCGCCCGAGGTGGCAGCGGCCGTCGGTGAGGCCGCCGACGCCCACTTCGGTGAGGGGGCCTCCGACGGGCCGTCCGGCAGTCGCCGTCTGCGCCGAGCCGCCGTGGTCGCCGGAGCCGTGCTCGTGCTCGTCGTCGCCGGCGCCGGGACTGTTGGCCTCGTCCAGCGTGGCGACGGAGATCGTGGCGCTCCGGACACCCTCTCGGGGACCCTGTCACCGACGACCCCCTCCACAGCGGCTGAGGATGACGCAGGAGCGCTGGACGGAACGGCGAGTGCCACGGTTGCCGACGATCACCGAACGGCCAGCACAGGCGATTCTGAGGGGCCGATCCAGGAGTCGAATCCCGCCTCAGCCGCTCCTGATCCACCAACACCGGCACCCTCCCCGGCTCCCACACCGACGCCGTCACCGAGCCCGGCTCCCACACCGACGCCGTCACCGAGTGCCACGCCCTCGGCGACCCCGACGCGGCCACCGGCCACTCCCCCGAGCGTCGCCGTGCTCGCCCCGGCCGACGGCAGCACGGCCTGTCCGGGCACGGTCGTGCGGTTCCGTGGCGAGGCCGTCGACGCCGAGGGGGACGTCCTCGACGGGACGGCGCTCGCGTGGTCGTCGGATCAGCAGGGCCAACTCGGGTCGGGCGCGCAGCTCGACGTGGCCCTCACCGCGTCCGGTCCACACGTCGTGACCCTGACGGCCACGGATGCGGACGGCACCGCCGCCACCGACGACGTGGGCGTGCAGGTCCTCGCACCGGACGACCCCACCTGCTTCAGCGCGCGCATCGAGCGCCCCGCGGACGGGTCACGGCACCAGCCGTCGACCCGGGACGGGCAGGGCTGGGTGACCGAGGTCGGTGTGGCCGGACAGGCGCGCCATGCAGCGACGACGGACCTCACCTACACCTGGCACGTGGACGGCGCGGCCGTTGGCACCGGGGTCCAGACGACCCTGCGCCTGCGGCCCGACTGCGCCGGGCCACAGACGCGCGTGCTGCGACTCGACGTCCGTGATCCCGACGGCACCGTCGTTAGTGACACGGTCACGATCGTGCTCGACCCCCCACCCACCGGCTGCTGACCCACGCGCCGTGGCCGTCAGGCCGGGATCGTCTCCACGGTGCCGTCCTCACGTCCGAGGATCGCCTCGGTGCCGAGGTCGAGGAACAGGCCGTGCTCGGCGACGCCGGGGATGGCGGACAACGTCGCGGCCATGGCCCGCGGGTCCTCCAGACCACCCGGGAAGCGCGCATCCAGGATGGCGTTGCCGTTGTCCGTGCGCATGTCACCGTCGCCGCGTGGAACCACGTCGAACCCGAGATGGGTGAGCGTGCGCGCCACGGCAGGCGCCGCGAACGGCACCACCTCGACCGGCAGGGCGAACGTGTCCGCCAGCCGCTCCACGACCTTGTCCGGCGTCGCGATCACGATCATGCGCCGCGACAGGCTCGCCACGACCTTCTCGCGCAGCAGGGCGCCACCGCCACCCTTGGTCAGGACGAGTTCGGGGGTCAACTCGTCGGCACCGTCCACGCACAGGTCGAGGGACTCGACGTCGCCGACGCCCAGCAGGGTGATCCCCACGTCGCGGCAGTGCGCGGCGGTGGCCTCGGACGTCGGGACCCCGGCGATGTCCGCGAGTCCCCGGGACGCAAGGCGGTCGAGGAAGTACGCCACCGTGGACCCGGTCCCGAGGCCCAGGCGCATGCCCGGCTCGACCCGTTCGGCGGCGGCTTCGCCGGCTGCACGCTTGGCCTCGGACACGTCGGCACCTTCGGTCGTTCCACGTGAAACCGGTGGTGCGCAGCCTAGGAGCACGCCTGCGCACACCACACGCTTCGTAACATGTGACAAACAGCTGGCATACGTGTCACATGTGTGGTGTCAGGAGTCGTCCGCCCACGACTGCAACAGCAACGGCAGCTCACCGAGGCCGTCGAGCACGAGGTCGGGCTCCACCCCCTCGGGGCAGTCGTGGAGTTGGCCCCACGGGCCGCGTCGCAGCCAGCAGGTGCGCATCCCGGCCTGCTGGGCGGGGATCACGTCGTTGTCGATGCGGTCGCCGACGTACAGGACCTGGTCGGGGCTGGTGGCGCCCATGAGCCGTTGGACCTCCACGAAGAACTCGGGATCGGGCTTCTCGTGGGTCAGGTCGTCGCTCATCGCCATCACGTCGTGCGGCAGGTCCAGGGCCAGCAGCTGCGCCTGCCGGATCGACGGCTGGTTGCCGGCGTTGCCGATGCGGACGGACATCGCCTGCAACTCCTCGAGGCACAGTCGCACGTCGCGGTACAGGTCGGACTCCTGGAAGCCGCCGTAGCGGCGCTCGTGTTCGTCGAGGAAGTCCATCCACGTCACGTTGGGGGCCACGTGCGCGAACGCCTCCTCGTAGCCCTCCCCCTGGACGATGGCCGCCCCCAACACGGCCGCGAACGTGAACGGCGACACCCCGAGGATGTCGGCCCAGATGGCCCACACGCGGGTCTCGTCGATCAGGACCTCACCGATGTCGAACACGACGATCGACGGTGCCGGGCCGAAGGGGTCCTCGGCGGGGTCGCCGACGGCCCCGAAGTCGAGGTCGTCGATGTCGGTCGGCAGGTCCGTGACGGGGGTCGTCGAGGTGCTGGCCACGCCGTCCGTCATGCCGACTCCCCGGAGGCGAGGGCGGCGGTGACGATGCGCTCGCACAGGGTCTGGAAGTCCAGACCGCCCGCCTGGGCCGCCAGTGGCAGCAACGAGGTCTCGGTCAGGCCGGGGCAGGTGTCCACCTCGAGCAGCCAGGGCGTGCCCTGCGCGTCCACGATCAGGTCGGCGCGCGAGACGTGTCGCGCCCCGACGGCTTCGTACGCCCTGCGCGCGGTGTCTTCGCAGGCCGCACGCACGTCGGGATCGAGGCGGGCGGGCGCGTGGAACTCGGTCGCCCCAGCGGTGTAGCGCGCCGCGAAGTCGTAGGCGCCCTCCTTGGGCTGGATCTCGACCGGCGGGAGGGGTTCGCCCTCCAGCAGCGACACCGCGACCTCCGTGCCAGCGACGAAGCGCTCGATGAGGACGGCCTCGGCGTACGAGAACGCCCCCACGATCGCCGCGGGCAGGCCGGCCGGGTCCTGCACGATCGACAGGCCCAGCGACGAGCCGCCCGTGGCCGGCTTGACGACGACCGGGGTGCCCAGCTCCTCGGCGACGTGGCCGATGGCGGCGGCCGCGCCCATGTCCCGGAACGCCTGCTGGGACAGCACGACGTGGTCGGGGACGGCCAGCCCGGCGCGGCGGAACAGGCCCTGGGCGATCGGCTTGTTCCACGCCAGCGACGACGCGAGGACGTCGGGGCCGGTGTACGGCAGGCCGATCAACTCCATCAGCGACTGGACGGTGCCGTCCTCGCCCGCGGACCCGTGCAGGCACAGGAAGGCGACGTCGTGCTCACCGGCCCCCAGCCGCGTCACCATCGTCGCGTCGACGTCGAGGCGGTCGACGTGGTGGCCGGCGTCGGCCAGTGCGTCGGCGACGCGGGTCCCGGAGCGCAGGCTCACCTCGCGTTCGAGGGAGGCGCCGCCCGAGAGCACGGCGATGCGAAGGTCCGTCACGACACGACCTTTCAGGCCGGTGGCAGGTCGCCGTAGACGGCCCGCACCAGTTCGAGTTCCTCGTGGAACAGCTCCCCGAGGCGTGCTGCACCCTCGCGGATGCGGTCGGGAGCCGGATAGGAGTAGCACAGGCGCATCCGGTTGCCCCCGGTGCCGTCGGCGTAGAACCCGCGCCCCGGCACGTAGGCGACGCGCCGCGACACGGCCTTGGCCAGCAGGTCCGAGGTGTCCACGCCCGGCGGCATGGTCAGCCAGACGTAGAAGCCCCCGACGGGCTGCGTCCACGTCACGCCCGCGGGCATCTCGACGGCCAGCGCATCCAGCAGGCTCTCGGCACGCTCCTGGTAGACCTTGCGGAAGCGCGCCACCTGGTCCTGCCACGGCTGCGTGGAGAACCACTCCTCGACGATCATCCCCGTGAGGTTGGACGGGCACAGGTCGGCGGCCTCGCGCAGCAGGACGAGCTTGTCACGCACCGGGCCGGGGGCGGCGATCCAGCCGGTGCGCAGCCCCGGGGCGAACGTCTTGGACACCGTCCCGACGTAGATCACGCGGTCCGGGACCAGCTCACGCAGGCTCGGCCACGTGCGTCCGTCGAAGTCGAGCAGGCCGTACGGGTTGTCCTCGAGGATGAGCAGGTCGCGTTCCTCGGCGAGCTCGGCCAGCCGGTGCCGTCGCTCGACCGACAGGGACACGCCGGCCGGGTTCTGGTGGTTCGGGATCGTGTAGACGAACGTGACCTTGCGGCCCTCGGCCGCCACGGCGTCCAACTGCTCCTCGAGCAGGTCGATCCGCATCCCGTCCGCGTCCATCTCGACGTGGCGGACGTCGGCCTGCATCGACGACAGCGCCCCGAGGCCACCGACGTAGGTCGGACCCTCGGCGAGCACCACGTCCCCGGGGTCGACAAAGCAGGACGCGATGAGTTCCAGCGCCTGCTGGCCACCCACCGTGACCACCAGGTCGTCGACGTGGGCGGGCACGCCTTCGGCGGCCATGACGTCGACGAGGCGTTCACGCAGCTCGGGTCGGCCCTGGCCGCCGCCGTACTGCAGGGCGATCGAGCCACTGTCCCGGATCACCCGCGCGACGACCTCCTCGACCGCGCCCATGTCGAGCGCGGACGTGTCGGGCATGCCCCCGGCGAACGACACGACCTCCGGACGCGAGGCCACGGCGAACAGCGCCCGGATCTCGGAGGCGGACAGCCCCCGCACGCGGGCGGCGTAGCGGTGCAGGTAGGGGTCGGTGTCGAGGCGCACTTCAGGTCCCGTCGACGGCAGGTCAAGCGTAGAGCCTGCCGGGCCCGGGTCTGCGCCGTGCAGGCCGATCGACCGGCCGGTGGTTGCGGGCTACCGTGGGCGCGGAGGCAGGAGAACGCGCGTGGCAGACGAACGGCGGGTGGCAGCGGGCGGCTGGCGTCGCGGGGTCGTGGGCACCCTGGTGGGCTCGGTGCTCGGCCTCGTCATCAGCCGCCTCGTCCCGCGCGACGACCCGAACGGTGGCAACCGGGCCGCGGCGGGCACCGCGACGACCCCGGGTCCGGACGCGCCGTGACCGCCCGGCGGGTGCAACCGCTCGACGGGGACGCGCTCGCTGACCTGCCCGACCGCTGCCGCCAGTGCCTGTTCTGGGAGCTCGGTCGGCCCCGCCCCGACCCGCGTGCGTGCGCGGACGACGAGCTAGCGGGCGACCCGGCGATCAGCAAGCAGGCGTGGTGCACCGCCCAGGTGCTCGAGGACCACGCCCCCGGCCGGATCGTGCGCATCGACGGCCACCTCGCCGGCTACGTCCTGTTCGGTCCCGCCGACGTGTTCGCACCCCGGCGCGCCCCGATCCCGTCGCCGTCCCCCGATGCCCTCCTGTTGGCGACACTGTGGGTGGATCCCACCCACCGCGAGCGTGGCGTCGGACGCGTCCTGCTGCAGGCGGCGCTCAAGGAGGCGATCCGGCTGGGGTTGCGGGGTGTCGAGGCGTACGGCGACCGCCGCTGGCGCGAGTCGGACTGCGTCCTGCCCGTCACGTGGCTGCTGCACGAGGGCTTCGACGTCGCGGCCGAGCACCCGCGCCACCCGCTGCTGCGAATCGACACGCGCCGCACCATCCGTTGGGCAGAGGCCTTCGAACACGTCGTGGAAGAGGTCCGTGAGCGCATGCCGATGCGGGTGCCGTCGCCGTCGCCGGCCCCGGCCGAGGCGACCACGACGGAGACCTGATCGGACGAATCGGTCGGACCGTCCGGTCCGATGCGGGTTCCACGCCCCGAACTCGTCCCACGCCGTCGGGTCGCGTCGTAGGGTCGTCCATTCACCAGCAGGAGTCGGGCACATGGTCGCCACCGTCACCACCCTCACGAGCATCACGACGACGTTCCGTGCCGCCCTCGGCACCGCGGACGGGGTACGGCGCCTGTTGGGGGCCGACGCCGTGGAGGGCGTGGACGTGCACACCTTCCCGGCCGCCAAGCGCCCCGAGGACGGGCACAGTCGACTCAGCCTGCTGCTGGCGCTGCGCTCCACGATCGGTGACCTCGTCGCGCGCCCCGACCTGGTCCTGACGGGCCGCAGCCACGTGCTGCACCCCAACGTCGACGACGCCCTGGACCACGACCTGATCCACGACGTCGTCGTCGAGCAGGGCGACCTCGACCTCGAACTGCCGCCCTCGGTGGTGCTCGCCCGCTTCGGGATCCACGCGTCCGGGTTCGGCTCGATCGACCCCGACCCGCTCTACGCGGCCCAGACGGTGCTGATCGGCTGCCGCTCCGTGGACGGGGAGCCGGTGCTGATGCGTGCGCACCTGACCGCGCCCATCCACGACACCGACATCGCCCTGCCGTCCTCCGACGTCCGTGACGACCTCGAGGCGCTGCGCCAGCGGATCTGGCGCCAGTACGCCTACGAGCGACTGGCCGACACCGCCGAGGGTTCGTCCAGCAGGTAGGCGGTCAGGGCCTCCGCGATGCTGGCGGCCAGCACCTGCTGGTGGGCCGCCGTCCCGAGGCGCCGGCCCTCGTCGGGGTGCGTGAGGAACCCGATCTCGAGGATGACGGCGACCGCGCGGGACTCGCGCAGCAGAGCCGTCGTGGACGGGTGGGCGCGACAGTTCGGGCTGCCGGTCGCGGCACAGACCTGCTGCAGCAGGCGACCGGCGAGGTTGCGACCGTGCTCGGACACCGAGTGGCCCTGGCCGAAGTAGGCGGCGGAGACCCCGGCGGCCCGGTCGCTGTCCTCGAGGCCGTTGCAGTGCAGGGAGAGGATCAGGTCAACCCCCTCGTCGTTGGCGAGTG
>JBFJMP010000119.1:0-7151 GCA_041633895.1 Nitriliruptoraceae bacterium | reverse complement strand
TCCATCGCCTCGGCGAGGATCCGGGCGAGCTGGGCGATCGTCGTGCTGCGCCCGGTCCCGACGTTGAACCCCTGGCCATGGACGTCGCTGTCGAACGCCATCACGGTGGCGTCGGCGACGTCGTCGACGTGGACGAAGTCCATGGACTGGTCACCGCTCCCGTCGATGAGCGGTGGTTCACCGGCCGCGAGGCGCTCCACGAACCGGAGGATGACCGACGTGTAGTAGGCGTCGGTCTGCTGCCCCGGGCCGTACACGTTGAAGAAGCGCAGGGCGTTCCACTGGACGTCGTGGCGCTGGGCGTGGAAGGCCAACAGGTGCTCGGAGGCCAGCTTCGCGATGCAGTAGGGCGTCTGGGGTCGAGGCAGGTCGGTCTCGTGCATCGGCAGCCGCTCGGGGTCGCCGTAGACGGACGCGCTGGAGGCGAACACGACACGGCGGACACCCGCGCGACACGCCTCGGCGAAGACGTTGTCGGAGCCGACGAGGTTGACCTCCAGGGACTCCTGCGGGTCCGCGATGCTCTTGTTGAGGCACACGGCGGCGAGGTGGATCACGCCGTCGGCATCCCGCACGACGCGCTGGACGAGCGCACGGTCGCGGACGTCCCCGAGCGTGACCTCCGCGCCGCGACCTGCCAACTCGGCGAGGCGGACGTGGTCCGCGCGGTGGAGGTTGTCGAGGATCCGGACCGGCGTGCCGCGCCGGAGCAGACGATCCACGACGCGCGTCCCGATGAACCCCGCTCCGCCCGTGACGACGACGGTGTGGTCAGCCATGGTGGTGCTCCTCCCGGTGGTGGTCAGTGGCCCGCGTTCGCTGCGACGGCATGGCGCAGCGCCTCGGCGACGACCTGCACGTCGTCCTCGTCGAGGTTGGCGTGCATGGGCAGGGCGAGGTGCTGGTCGAACAGTCGCCGTGACGTCGGGCAGCTCTGCGTCCGGCCGTAGACCGGCTGGAGGTGTGAGGCGAAGGTCCCGATCGTGGCCTGGATGCCCTGGCCGCGGAGTGTGGCCGCCACGCGACCGCGGTCGACGCGGTCGTCCAGCGTCACCGCGTAGGTCTGCCACACGTGCCACCGGTCGGCGAGCTCGACGGGCAGGACCAGGGCGTCCTCGTCGGCGAGCAGTTCGCCGTACGCCGTGGCGAGTTGTTCCCTCGTCCGGATCAGGCCGGCCAACCGGTCGAGCTGCACCCCGAGGATCGCGGCCGCGACGTCGCTGAGCTTGTAGTTGAAGCCGAGTTCGTCGAACTCCGGCACGGCGAGCTGCTCGGTCGACTGGCGCTGGTACGCGCTCGCGATCCCGAAGCACGACAGCTTCCGCACCTGGTCGGCCACCGCGGTCGAGTTCGTCAGCACGGCGCCACCCTCACCGCAGGTGATCCCCTTGCGCCCGTGGAAGGACACGCACGTGACATCGGCGAAGGCACCGATCGGGTTCCCCCGGTAGCGGGCGCCCATGGCCGCCGCCGCGTCCTCGAGCAGGAACAGGCCGAGCGAGTCCGCCAGTTCGCGCAGCGGTTGGAGGTCGGCGCTCTGGCCGAACACGTCGACGGCGATGATGCCCTGCGTCTTCGGCCCGATCGCGTCGCGCGCGGCGTCGACGTCGATCGTCCCGGTGTCAGCTCGCACGTCGACGAAGCGCGGCTGCGCCCCCGTGAACATCACGGCATGGCCCGTCGCCGGGTACGTGTAGTCGGCGACCAGCACCTCGTCGCCGGGTCCGACGCCCAGCGCGAGGAGTGCCAGGTGCAGCGCGGCGGTGCAGTTGCTCACGAGGACGGCGTGACGGTTGCCGGTGATGTCGACCAGCGCCTGCTCGACCTGGCTCCCGAGCGGGCCCTGACCCGCGACCCAGCCCGACTCGAACACGGCCCGCACCGCGGCCAACTCCGGTTCCCCGAGGGTCGGTTCGCCGAGCCGGATGACCTCACGTGTCAGGGTGTGGTCGTCACGAGGCGGCATGGAGCATCACCTCCGACGCGGCGAGGGCGTTCATCCGACGGATGTCGGCCACCACCTCGTGGGGCGGCAGCAGGGTGCGGCGCTCGTCGGCGGCGTCGACGTCACCCCGGACCAGCGCCACGAAGCGCTCCAGTTGCAGGGCGAGTGGCTCCTTGCCGCGTTCGATGAACGGGATGTCGATGACGGTCTGCTGCCGGTATCCGAGTCGCCCGTCGTCCACCATCTCGTTGTCGACGTGCTGGTAGATCGTGACGTCCTGGCGCACCAGATCCACCTCGATCTCGCGGGTGCCCTCCACGATGGTCATCCGGCGGACCTTCCGGTGCGCGACGCGGCTCGCCGAGATCCGTGCGACGAGCCCGGAGTCGAAGACGAGGCTGGCCTCGGCGACGTCCTCCGCCCCCTGCACGGAGGTGGGGTGGCAGAACCCGACCATGCCCAGCACGGCGGCTGGTGTCGTCCCCGCCAACCGGAGGACGAGGTCGATGTCGTGGATCATCAGGTCGTAGGCCACGCCCGTGGCGATGCGCGGCGCGTACGGGGAGTGGCGCACCGCCGTGACGTGAACCGGGTCCCGCGCGATCTCGAAGGCCGCACGGATCGCAGGGTTGTTGCGCTCCAGGAACCCACACATCAACGGCGCGTCGTGTCGGGCCGACAGTTCCACGATCCGACGGGCCTCGTCCAGGTCGTCGGCCAGGGGCTTCTCGAGGAGCAGGGGCGTGCCCGTCGGCAGGACACGTCCAGCCCAGTCCGCGTGCGTGCTGGTGGGGGCCGCGACGATCACGGCATCGAAGGCGGTCGGGTCGTCGAGGTCGGCGGCCCAGGCGGCGGCGTACTGCTCGGCGACGCGCCGTGCGGACACCTCGTCGACGTCCACGACACACGCCAGGTCCGCGTCCGGGCTCGCGCTCAGCGTGCGGGCGTGCAGGCGCCCCATCACGCCCGCACCCACCAGGGCCACCTGCAGGCGATGTGGCCGCGCAGGTTCCAGGCGCGACATGGCGGGTACCTCGCGCGTGGCGGTCATGGCACCGACTCCATGACGGTCCTGACCGTGTGCGCGACACGGTTCAGGTCGCCCTCCGTCAGCGAGGGATGGATCGGCAGCGACAGCACCTCGCGGCTCACCCGCTCGGCGACCGGCGTCGGTTCGACCACCACGCCGGGATGCGCGCGGAAGACCGCGTGGTCGTGGACGAGTCGCGGGTAGTAGACGCCGGTTCCGATCCCTTCGCAGGCCAGGCTCGCCGCCAGCCCGTCCCGCGTGTGCCCGCTCGCGGGGTCCACGCGGACGGTGTACTGGTGGTACGACGACTGGCGTCCGTCGACACGCGGCGGGAGCACCAACCCGGGCACGTCGGCAAGCCACTCGTCCAGTCGCGCGGCGTTGCGGCGGCGTGCTGCGGTCAGGTCGTCGAGGCGCTCGAGCTGGGCGACCCCGACCGCCGCCTGGAGGTCGGTGAGTCGGTGGTTGAACCCGATCGACTCGTACTCATAGCGCTGCCGCATGCCCTGGTTGCGGGCCAGGCGGACGTGGTCGGCAACACGGTCGTCGTCCGTCGTCACGATGCCGCCCTCGCCGGCGGTCAGGTTCTTCGTCGCGTACAGCGAGAAGCAGCCCGTCCCGTAGCCGCCGACGTGGCGCCCGCTGATCGTCGCGCCGACCGCCTGAGCGGCGTCCTCCACGACCGACACGCCCGTACGGTCCACGACCCGGCAGAGCGCGCCCATGTCCGCCGGCTGGCCGTACAGGTGGACTGGGAGCACCACGCGCGTGCGTGGCGAGATGCGGTCGCGGACCTGGTCGACGTCGAGGCAGTAGTCCGTCGCGTTGATGTCCGTGAACCGGGCCGTCGCTCCGGTGACGAGGATCGCGTTCAGCGTCGCGACGAACGTGAACGGACTGGTGAGCACCTCGTCCCCCGGGCCGATGCCCTCGGCTGCGAGCGCGAGCGCCAGGGCAGCCGTGCCGCTCCCGACGGCGACCGCGTACTGGGTCCCCACGAGCTGTGCGAAGCCCCCCTCGAGCCGTTCGACCATCGGTCCCTGGGCGAGGTGGCCGGACCGCAGCACCCCGAGCACGAGCGCCTCCTCCTCGGCGCCCACCGACACCTCGGACACGGAGATGGGGCGCAACAGCGATGTCGACGCGAGCCGGTCATGCATGTCGTGTCCTCGAGTCGGCGGCCGGGGACACGACGGCCCCACAGTCCGGGCAGGTGGTGGCCGCGGGCAGGTCGTGCTCACGACTGACGATGCGACCGCAGGGGCAGACCCACCCAGCGCGACGTGCCGGGTTGCCGACGACGAGTTCGTGCGGCAGCACGTCGCGCGTGACGACGGCGCCCGCCCCGACGACGCACCAGCGGCCGAGCTGGACGCCGCAGACGATCGTGGCGTTCGCGCCGATCGAGGCACCGTGGCGGACCACGGTGGGACTGACCTCCCACGCGACCGACTGGGCACGCGGGTGGCGGTCGTTCGTGAACACGGCGCTGGGGCCGACGAACACCTCGTCCTCGAGGACCACGCCGGAGTAGACCGAGACGTGGTTCTGGATCTTGGTCCGGTCGCCGATGACTGCCGCGGCATCGACGAAGACGCCCTTGCCCAGGACGCAGTCACGTCCGATCCGCGCACCGGCGCGTACGTGGGCGTGGTGCCAGATCCGCGTCCCGGCTCCGACGTCGGCACCGGGTTCGACCACGGCGGATGCGTGGACGACGGACGACGCGATCCCCGTGGTCACGACGGTACCTGTGTCTGGAAGATCCCGTCGACCCAGTAGTTCGTGGCCCCGTAGGAACTGCTCGGGAAGGCGTGGCCGCCGTAGCGGTAGACGCCCGCGCTGACCGGGGCGTCGAGCGGGCCGACCGTGCGGGGATTCGAGAACCAGCCCCCGTCGTAGGAGTAGTGCCCCGCGGCCGTGTGGTAGCTGACGACGACCGTCGTCCCGGCGCTCACCTGCACCGGGGTCGGCAGCATGGCCACCTGCCACCCCTGGCTGCCCTCCCCCACGAACTCGACGGAGGCCAGCGCCGTGCCGTCGGCGGACCAGACCGTCCCGAGGTGCGTCCCGGTGTTCGCTGCGCTCTTGTAGTAGCGGACTCCCGTGATCCATCCGTCGACCGACGGCGTGAGGCGCACGCCCAACTCGATCGAGCTGCCGTCCCCACCGTCGACGACCCCCGGCACGGCGTCCCCGAGCAGTGTGCAGGGACACGCGGCGGCACCGACGGTGAAGGACCAGATGGTCGGGTTGGCCATGGCATTGCCGGCAACGTCAGCCGCGCGGATCGACGCCGTGTAGGTCTGCCCCGCCACCAGGTCCGCGGCCGGGTCGAACACCGCCGTCCGTGTCGCCGTCGCGTACGTGACCACCCCCGCCACGCTCGCCCCGCTCGCGTCCTCGAGCACGAAGTCGATCGTGGTCGGGTCGACCTGCTCGTCGAAGGTGGCGCGCGGAGTGGACCACGCAGGGACGTCGGTCGCGGCGTCCCTGGGGTCCGTCGAGGTGGTCGTCGGCGGCACGACGTCCGCCGCCGCCGTCTCGAACACCACGTCGACCCAGTAGTTGGTGTCGCCGTAGCTGCCCTGCGGGAACCCGTGCGCCCCGTAGCGGTACAGCCCGTTCGCCCCGGCGACGCCGGATGCGAGCGCGTGCAGGGGCGGGGCGTCCCGGCCCTGCCCCGAGAATGCCCCGCTGGTCGCCGAGTAGTAGCCGGAGGTCGTGTGGTACGACGCCACGAGGACCTGCCCTGCCGTCACGGCGACGGGCGCCGGGAACGTGACCACCTGCCAGCCGCTCGCGGTCTCCGTCGTGAAGGTCGCCGACGCGAGCTCCTGCCCGGAGTTGGTCCACAGCGTGCCGGTGTGGGTACCGGTGTTCTGCGCCCCCTTGTGGAACCGCACCCCGGTGATCCAGCCGTCGGTGTCCACGCTGAAGCGCACGCCCAGCTCGATCGGGCTCGGGTCCGGCACGCTGTCGTAGGCCGGCAGGTCGCTGCCGAAGATCGTGCAGGGGCACGTGACCTCGGCCGCACCCACCGAGAACGACCACGTGTCCTCGGCGGCCATGGCGTTGCCGACCACGTCTGCGGCGCGGACGCGCACGACGTAGGTCGCGCCCGGCGTCAGGTCGGACGTCGGGTCCAGACGCGCCGTCCGGCTGTCGTCGAAACGCACGCTGGCCGGCACCGGGGACCCGTTGGGTGCCGTGAGGGTGAACACCACGCTCGCCGGGTCGACGGGCTCGCTGAAGCCTGCGACCACGTCGGTGACGACGGGGTGTTCGGCGCTCCCCGGGGCGGGGCTGCGGTCGATGACCTGCGGGGGCCGGTCGTCGACCGACGACGACTCGAACACCACGTCCACGAAGTAGTTCGTGGCGGCATGTCCCCGGTCGGGGAAGCCACCGCCGTAGCGATACACACCGTTGGCACCCCATGCCCCGTGCGGCGTGGCGTGCAGCGGGGCCGCGTCCACGCCGAACTCGAGACCGGCAGGCTCGGAGGCGTAGCGGCCGTTCGGGGCGAAGTAGGACGCCACGTACACCGACCCGGCGGTCACGGCGATCGGCGCGTCGAACGTCGCGGTCTGCCATCCCGTCGCGGTCTCGTTGCCGAACACCGCCGTGCCGAGTGGCGTACCGGTCGCGGTCCACACCGTCCCGCGATGCTGGCCGTCGTTGCCGGTGCCCTTGTAGAAACGCAGGCCCGAGATGAAGCCGTCGACGTCGGCACTGAACCGCACCCCCACCTCGACCGGGTTCGGGTCCGGCGTCGCCCGCGTGGGCGGAATGCGGTCGCCGAGGATCGTGCACGGGCAGGCACCGTCCCCACCGGTGGTGAAACTCCACGAGGCCGGGGCCGTCATGGCGTTGCCGGACACGTCGGAGCCGTCCACCGTGACCCGGTGGGTGGCGCCAGCGGCCATGGGGCCGGCAGGGACGACCTTCAGCGTGCGGACCTGCGGGTCGTACGTGGTGGACACGGCAACCGGTTGGCCGGCGGCATCCGTCACCTGCGCCTGGAGCGTGGTGGCGTCCATGGGTTCGTTGAAGACCGCGCGGATCTGCGCGATGACCGACGCGCCCGTTGCACCGTCAGCCGGCGATGTGCTGGACACCGTCGGGGGGCGGTCGTCGGGGGGCAGCGTCTGGCTGAACAGGACGTCGACCGCG
>JBFJMP010000118.1:0-7153 GCA_041633895.1 Nitriliruptoraceae bacterium | reverse complement strand
TTGCACCTGTTCCGCGGCACGTGGCTCAGCGACCACGACCCGTACGAGCAGCAGTACGCCCTGCTGTCGATCCCGATCGGCACCCAGGCGCTGCACGCGGCGGGGTTCGCGATGGGCGCGAAGCTCGACGGCAACCCGATCGTCGTGATGGCCTACTTCGGGGACGGGGCGACCTCCGAGGGCGACCCGCACGAGGCCATGAACTTCGCGGCGGTCTTCGACTCCCCGTGCGTGTTCTTCGTGCAGAACAACCAGTACGCGATCTCGGTGCCGCTGTCGTCGCAGACGGCCGCCCCGACGCTGGCCCACAAGGCCATCGGCTACGGGATGCCGGGGTATCGCTGCGACGGCAACGACGTGCTCGCGTCGTACGCCGTCACGAAGCAGGCCGTGGACCGCGCCCGACGTGGCGAGGGTCCCGCCCTCATCGAGGCGATGACCTACCGGATGGAGGCGCACACCACCTCCGACGACCCCAGCCGGTACCGCACCCAGGAGGAACTCGACGCGGCGGCCGCGACCGACCCGATCGCCCGCTTCCGCAACTTCCTGACCAAGCGTGACCTGTGGGACACGACGTTCGAGGACGCGGTCACCGAGGAAGCAGCGGCCGAGGCGACGCGCATGCGCGACGAGATCTACGAGGCGCCGCACGGGGACCCCATGGAGTTGTTCGAGCACGTGTACGTGGATCCCGCGGGCCACTACGAACGCCAGCGCGCGATCCTCGCCGACGAACTCGCGGCACGGGACGGTGATGCCTGATGACCGTCACGCTGGCACAGGCGATCAACGCCGCCCTGAAGGACGCCATGGCCGAGGACGACATGGTCCTCGTGTTCGGTGAGGACGTGGGCCGCCTCGGCGGCGTGTTCCGCGTCACCGACGGCCTCCTCGATGCCTACGGCGAGTCGCGCGTGTTCGACACGCCGCTGGCCGAGTCCGGCATCGTCGGCACCGCCATCGGCCTGGCGATGTACGGGTACCGCCCCGTCCCCGAGATCCAGTTCGACGGCTTCAGCTATCCGGCCTTCGAACAGGTCGTGTCGCACATGGCCAAGATGCGCAACCGCTCGCGTGGCCGCATCAAGCTGCCGATCACCCTGCGCATCCCGTTCGGCGGCGGCATCGGGGCGGTCGAGCACCACTCCGAGTCGCCCGAGGCGTACTGGGCACACACGGCGGGTCTCAAGGTCATGGCCCCGGGCACGGTCGAGGACGGCTACGCGATGATGCGTGAGGCCATCGCCTCCGACGACCCGGTCGTCTTCCTCGAACCCAAGCGCCGCTACTGGATGAAGTCCGACACGGACCTGCCGGTCGTGACCGAGCCCATGCGCAAGGCCGTGGTCCGTCGCGTCGGCGAGGACGTGTCCGTGTTCGCGTACGGCCCGATGGTCCGCACGGCCCTGGACGCGGCCGACGCTGCCGCCGAGGAGGGGTGGTCGCTGGAGGTCGTCGACCTGCGCTCGCTGTCGCCGCTGGACACCGACACCATCCTCGAGTCGGTCCGGCGCACCGGTCGGGCGATCGTCGTCCACGAGGCGGCGCAGAGCCTGGGCATGGGGTCCGAGGTGGCCGCGCGCATCCAGGAGCACGCCTTCTACGACCTCGAGGCCCCGGTGCTGCGCGCCACGGGGTTCGACACCCCGTACCCGCCCGCGATGCTCGAGGAGTTCTGGCTCCCGAACGTGGACCGCATCCTCGACCTGGTCGAACGCAGCCTCGCCTACTGACCGAACCACCAACGGAGCACGTCGTGTCCGTCAGAGACTTTGCACTGCCCGACCTCGGTGAGGGACTCGAGGAGGGCGAGATCGTCGAGTGGCTCGTCGCCGTCGGCGACACGATCGAACTCAACCAGCCGGTGGCCTCGATCGAGACCGCGAAGGCGGTCGTCGAGGTGCCGTCGCCGTTCGCCGGCACCGTCGTCGAGCTGCTGGGCGCGGTCGGCGAGACCCTCGAGGTCGGCAGCACCTTCGTGCGCATCGACACCGCCGGGGGCGCTGCTGCGCCGGCCCCGGACGCGACGACGGACGACGGCGGCACGGCAGCCGCTGCCCCGAAGTCGACCGGCCTCGACGCGGACACCGAGCCGCAGCCGCTGGTCGGCTACGGCAACCGTGGCGGTGGCGGGCGCCGCCGTCGTCGGGGCGGTGCTGCGGCCGCCGCCGAGGCCGTGGTGGGGTCGGACACGCGGGCCCGTGCGAAGCCGCCGGTGCGCAAGCTCGCCAAGGACCTCGGCGTCGACCTCGCCACGATCGGCACCGGCTCGGGGCCCGAGGGCACGATCACCCGCGAGGACGTGCGTGCCGCCGCCGCGACCCGCATCGTCGCCGAGCAGGCACCCGCCCCGGCAGCCCCTGCCGCCCCGGCGGCTCCTGCCGCCCGCGAGGCCGCGCCGGCGACGCGACGCAGCTCGGTGATCGAGGCGCTGGTGGGCGCCGAGGCACCGGCCGGCGGTGGCGAGAAGCCCGTCCCCGGGTTCCGTGGCCGCCGCCCCGGCGAGGTCGAGCAGGTCAGCGGCATCCGCAAGCGCATCATCGCCAAGATGGAACAGTCGCGCCGGGACATCCCGCACGCGCTGTGCTCACGCGACGCCGACCTCACCGAGCTGTGGGACCTGCGGCGCGATCTGACCGCCCAGGCCCGCGACGAGGGCCTCGACGTCCGCATCTCGCCGACCGCGCTGGTCATGCGGGCGACGGTGCTCGGCCTGCGCCGCTTCCCGACGCTGAACGCGGTGTACGACCAGGAGGCCGGCGAGATCCGCCTCCTCGAGCACATCAACCTCGGCTGTGCCGTTGACACCGACCGCGGCCTCATGGTGCCCAACGTCAAGGACGCGCACGCGAAGTCGCTGGTCCAGATCGCCGCCGAGACCGAACAGCTCGCGCAGGCGTGCCGTGACGGGTCCGCCACGCCGGCGCAGCTGACCGGTGGCACGTTCACCGTGGACAACTACGGCTCGTTCGGCAACGACGACGGCAACCCGATCATCAACGCCCCGGAGGTCGGCATCCTCGGCATCGGCGTGATCCGCGAGAAGCCGTGGGTGGTTGAGCGGGGGAGCGAACGAGGTGGAGGCGGCGAGATCCAAGTGCGCCGCGTGGCGCGCTTCCAGCTGGCGTTCGACCACCGCGTGTGCGACGGCGGCGAGGCCGGCCGCTTCGTCACCTACGTCGCCCAGTTGTGCGAGCAGCCGGCCCGCATCCTCCTCCACGCCTGAAGGACGCCCCGATGGTCCATGACCTCGTCGTCGTCGGCGGCGGCCCCGGTGGGTACGCCACGGCGTTCCGCGCGGCCGCACGCGGCCTGGACGTCGCCCTCGTCGAGTCCGACAAGGTCGGTGGGACCTGCCTGCATCGTGGCTGCATCCCGTCCAAGGCGATCCTGCACGTCGCCGAGGTGCTCGAGGAGATCGACCGCGCCGACGTGCTCGGCATCAAGGTCGTCCACGACGGCATCGACGGGGACGGCCTCGCCGCGTTCCGCCAGGGCGTCGTCGACAACCTGCACAAGGGCCTCGCGCACCTCGTCAAGCAGCGCACGACCATGCACGCCGGGCGCGGCCGCCTGGTGGATGCCGGCACCGTCGAGGTGACGGCACCCGACGGCGCGGTCAGCCGTGTCGAGGGTCGCCACGTGGTGATCGCCACGGGCTCGGTGCCGCGCGGCCTGCCCGGGATCGAGATCGACGGTGACGTCGTGCAGACCTCGGACGAGGCGCTGCAGTTCCGGCAGCCGCCGGGGCGCGCGGTGATCATCGGCGCCGGGGCGATCGGGATGGAGTTCGCGTCCATGTGGCGTCCCATGGGCACCGCCGTGACCGTGGTGGAGGCACTGGACCGCGTCCTGCCACTCGAGGACGAGGACGTGTCCGCCGCCGTCGCCAAGGCGTTCCGGCGCCACGGGATCGACGTGCTGACCGGGGCGAAGGTGTCCGGCGTCCACCGCGACGGGGCCACCGCTCGGGTCGAGGTCGGCATGGGGTCCGACACGCGCTCGCTGGAGGCCGACGTCGTGCTCATGGCCATCGGGCGCGCCCCGAACACGACCGGCATCGGTGCGGACGACCTCGGTGTGCTCGACGACCGCGGCTTCGTCGTCACGGACGACTTCGGGGCGACGGTGGTCGACGGCGTCTGGGCGGTCGGTGACGTGCGCCCCACCCTCGCCCTGGCCCATGCGGCGTTCGCCGAGGGCTTCGTCGTCGCCGATCGCATCGCCGGTGTCGACGGCGTCGTCCCGGTCGACCACACCCAGACCCCCCGGGTCACCTACTGCCGCCCCGAGGTCGCCTCGGTCGGGCTGCGCGAGAGCCGGGCGCGGGAGCTCCACGGTGACGACGTGACGACCACGACCTACTCGCTGCGTGCCAACGCGAAGGGGATCATCGCGGGCTCCGACGGCTTCGTGAAGGTCGTGTCGCGCGCCGCCGGTGCCGGCACCGCCCCGGGTGCGACCGGTGAGGTCCTCGGCGTCCACGTCGTGGGCCCGCACGCCACGGAGCTGATCTCGGAGGCGACGCTCGCGACGTCCTGGGGCGCGCTGCCCGAGGAGCTCGCGGCGATCACCCACGCCCACCCGACGCTGTACGAGGCGATGGGCGAGGCGTTCCAGGCCGCCGCCGGCCTGCCGTTCCACGGGCACTGATGCGGCTCAGTCGGCCGTGGCGCCCTTGGTGATGACCTCCAGCAGGATGCGCATCAACTCGCCGGTGTCGGTCGTGTCCGGGTTGTTCAGCGCCATCAGGCTGATGCCGTCGCCGGCCGCGACGATGATACGGGCGATCTGGTCGACGGGGTAGGCCGGGGTCAGGGCCAGGTCGTCGATGAACTGCTGCACGGTGGACTGGACGACCTCGAGGGTCTCGCGCTGGCGCGTGGACACGCGGTCACGCACTGCAGGGTTGCGCGCGGCGTAGAGCTCGAACTCGGCCTCCAGCAGGAACCACTCGGGTTCCCACGATGCGATCTCGTCACGACGGCGCCCGAAGGCCTCGGCACGGTCCTCAGGAGCCGACTCCTCCATGACCGTCTGGATCGACCCGATGGTGTCCTGGACGCGCTCCTCGAGCAGCGCCAGGAACAGGGCCTCCTTGGACTCGAAGTTCGAGTACACGGCGCCCTTCGTGTAGCCGGCGGCCTCCGCGACCATGTCCACGGAGGTGCCGTGATAGCCGTTGCGGGCGAACACGGTCGCCGCGGCCTCCAACAGGTGGGCGCGGGTGCGCGCGCGCTGTTCGTCGCGCGTCAACCGCCGCGTGTGGTTGGTGTCGGCCGGTTGGCCCGGCTGGTCTGCGAGTGAGGACACGCCCCGTCCAGTGGTCGTCGTGTGCCTGCGGCGACGCCGCCCCCGGCTCATCAGGCGAGCATGAGGATAGCCCCCCACGCCGGGGTCCGATCGGCCGCCGACGGCGGCGACCGGGTCAGGCGGTGGCGGGGACGGGCTCGTGCGGGCGCTCGAGCGCCGGGGCGCTGGCGGCCGGCTGCGCGTGCCGGGCGAAGGCGCGGAGCACGCCCTGCACGCAGGCGGGGCAGCAGAAGACGGTGACGGAATCGCCGACGGGTTGTGCGTCGGGGTCCGGGGCGCCGCAGACCGGGCAGTTCATGTGCGTGGGTGCCTGTGTCGAGACGTCAGCAACGTACGTCCCGTCGGCGCCCGTGGGGCCGACCGAAGGACGGTGGCCGTCACTGCCAGAGGTGGATGTCCCGGCCGTCGACCACGCCGTCCCAGTCCTCGCAGGTCACGGGCGTGCCGAGCGCCTCGGCACCGTCGGGCAGCCAGTCGGCGGACAGGGGAGGGGCCGTGACGGCCGTGGCGGTGCGGCACGTGTCGGGCAGTTCGTCGGCCGCGGGGAGCACCGCCGTCAGGATGGCGCCTTCCGAGGTGTGCCGCTGATGGAGCTCGACGGCACCTTCCGGCAGCCAGTCGGGCACCCAGCCCCGTTCGACGGCCTCGTGGGCCCGTGCCTGGTGGAGGTCGTCGTAGGCCACGTCGTAGGTGTCGACGGCGCACGCCGACAGCACGATCGCCGCAGCCAGCGCTGCTCCGACCCCCCATGCGCCGCGTCCCATGCCTGCCTCCTGACGGCGGTGAACGTACCCCGCGTGGGCGCTCCAGCGTGGTCCGCGACAATGGGCGCTGAGCGCGCACTGCCGAGCGTTTCCGCGCCCGGGTGGTGCGCCGTGTTGCCGTGGGGGCGAGCGGGCGGCCACACTCGCCCACATGCACAACGACGACCGCACGCCGACGCCCCGGGCCATCGCCGCCCGGGCCGGTGTCGCGCGCCCCGAGATCGCGCTCGCCGCGTCGTTGCTTGCGTTCCTTCTGCTGCTTCTCTGACGCCGCGGCGCTGTCCCGAACCCACAACGACAGCGACCGCGGAGGCCAGTCGGGGTGGAAGCAGCCAACCGTGCCGTGAGTCCACGGCCGCCACGAGAAGGAACCAACGATGGGTACTCCCGTCGACGCAAGCCACGTCTCGACCTTCGGGACCGACGTCACCATCTTCGACACGACCCTCCGAGACGGTGAGCAGTCGCCGGGGATCTCGCTGGACGCACGCGAGAAGGTCGAGATCGCCGAGCAGCTCGCACGCCTGAACGTCGACGTGATCGAGGCGGGCTTCTCCGCCGCCTCGCCCGGCGACTTCGACGCCGTCAAGGCCGTCGCGGAGGTGGTCGGCAACCAGGTCCGGGCCGCAGAGGCCGACGGCGAGTCGGACCGCGAGCCGCCGGTCATCGCCGCCCTGGCCCGCGCCCTCGAGGGCGACATCGAGGCCGCCGCCAAGTCGCTGGCCCCGGCCGGACGCCACCGGATCCACACCTTCCTGTCGACGTCCGACATCCACCGCAAGTACATGCTGCAGGCCAGCGAGGACGACATCCTCAAGCAGGCGGTCAACGCGATCCAGCTGGCGCGGACGTTCACCGACGACGTCGAGTTCTCGCCACAGGACGCGACCCGCACCGACTTCGAGTTCCTCGTCGACATCGTCGCCGCGGCGGTCGAGGCCGGGGCGACGACCGTCAACATCCCCGACACCGTCGGCTACGCGATCCCGCACGACTTCGGCCGTTGGATCCGGGACCTGCACGTGCGCATCCCGGACATCCAGGCCAAGGGCGTGATCATCAGCGTCCACTGC
>JBFJMP010000117.1:0-7174 GCA_041633895.1 Nitriliruptoraceae bacterium | reverse complement strand
GTTCGGGGTCGTAGGCCGGGCTGCCCGGGACGACCTCGATGGCGACGACCTCGGGCAGGTCGAAGTCATCCGCCTCGAAGACGTGCTCCAGGGTCGGGCCGGTGCACACGACCGTCGGGACCTTGCGGTTCTTCGGGGGCTTGCGCAGCGGTGCCCCGCACTCCGGGCACGGCTGGGCCAGGGGCAGCGCCCAGATGGCGAACTGGTCGTCGGGGTAGCCGGTCGAGCCGAGGAACGGCTTGCCGTAGCGGGACGTGCGCTTCTCCATGAACGCGGAGCTGCTCGTGGGCGAGCGGAACGCCTTCACCTCGCCGTCGGCGTCCTTGTAGACGGCGCGGTGCTGGACGTTCGTGATGCCCTTGCACTTGGGGTAGTTCTCGCAGCCGTAGAAGCGCCCGAAGCGCCCCGTCTTGGGGATCATCATGCCGCCGTCCTCGGGGCAGATGACGTTCGGGTCCGGCTCGGGTTCGGGCTCGGGCTCACCGACGGTGCCGTCGTCGTTGAGGGGCAGCGTCCCGTCGCAGTCAGGCCAGTCGGAGCACGACGCGAACCACGACTTCGACTTGCCCGAGAACACCTTCTCCATCGGCTTGCCGCAGATGGGGCAGGCCGCCTCTTCGGTCAGCGGCAGGCGCGGACGCTCGGGCTTGCGCTCCTTGACCCAGTTGTCGACCTCGTCGAGGAACCGGGTGACGGTGGCGCACCACTTCTGGTCACCCTCGGCGATCTCGTCGAGCGTGGACTCCATGCGGGACGTGAAGCCGACGTCGACGACCTCGCCGAAGTGCGCCTTCAGGAAGGAGGTCACGACCTCACCAAGGGGCGTGGGGAAGAACCGGCGCGACTCGATCTGGACGTAGTCGCGGGCGGCGATCGTGGAGATGATGGAGGCGTAGGTCGACGGGCGACCGATGCCCTCCTCCTCGAGCTTCTTGACCAGCGAGGCCTCGGTGTAGCGCGGGGGCGGCGAGGTGAAGTGCTGCTCGGTGAGGAGGTCCGTGAGGTCGAGGCGCTGGCCCTCGGTCAGGTCCGGCAGCGAGTCCGTGGCGTCGTCGTCCGCGTCGCGGTCGTCGACGTCCTTCCAGGCGGCGTAGACCTTGAGGAAGCCGTCGAACTTCATCTGCTGGCCGGTCACCCGGAACAGGAAGTCGGTGCCGTCCGCCTCCGTGCCGACCACGTCTGCCGACACGCGGTCGAACACGGCCGGCGTCATCTGGGTCGCCATGGTGCGCTTCCAGATGAGGTCGTACAGGCGGAACTGTTCCGGCTTGAGGTACTGGCGGACGGACTCGGGGTCGCGCTCCATGGACGTCGGTCGGATGGCCTCGTGAGCCTCCTGCGCGCCCTTCGCCTTGGACGTGAACGTGCGTGGCGTGTCGACCACGTAGCGCTCGCCGTAGCGCTCGGTCACGAGGCCCCGGATCTCGTCCAGCGCCTGGTTCGACAGGTTCACCGAGTCGGTACGCATGTAGGTGATGAGGCCGACCTCGCCCTGCGGGCCGAGCTTCATGCCTTCGTACAACTGCTGGGCGACGGACATGGTCTGGCGCGCCGAGAACGACAGGCGGTTCGCTGCGTCCTGTTGGAGCGTCGAGGTGGTGAAGGGGGCCTTCGGGTTGCGCTTGGCCTCGGTCTTGCGGACCTCACGGACGGTGTAGTCGAGTCCGAGGGCACGGGCCCTGACCGACTCGGCGAGGTCCTCGGAGTCGACGAGCAGCAGCTCGCCCAGCTTCTCGGGGTTGTCCTCGTACTTGTCGAGGTCCTTGGGCGTGGCGAGCCGCTTGTCCCCGAGCGAGTGGAGCTTGCCGTCGAAGGAGGTCGCACCGCCGTCCACCTCGGCGAGCGAGCCGACGAAGTCCCAGTACTCCTGCGGGTTGAACGCGCGGATCTCGTCCTCGCGGTCGACGATGATCCGCAGGGCGACGGACTGCACACGCCCGGCCGAGATGCCCGACGCCACGGTGCGCCACAGCACCGGCGACAGGCGGTAGCCCACGATGCGGTCCACGGCGCGGCGCGCCTGCTGGGCGTCGACGAGCGCGGTGTTCAACGCCCGCGGGTTCTCGAAGGCCTCGAGGATCGCGCCCTTGGTGATCTCGTCGAACGTGACACGGTTCGTCTCGGCGACGTCGAGGTCGAGGACCTCGGCGATGTGCCAGGCAATCGCCTCGCCCTCGCGGTCGAGGTCGGGGGCGAGCCACACCTTGGCGCCCTTGGCCGCCTTCTTCAACGCGGACACGTGCTTGGACGACTTGTCGGGGACCTCGTAGACGAGGTGGCAGCCACCGCCGTCCTCGAGCTCGATCGCGAAGTTGGAACGCGGCAGGTCGCGGATGTGCCCATAGGAGGCCAGGACCTCGAAGCCATCTCCGAGGTAACGCTGGATCGTCTTCGCCTTGGCAGGCGACTCGACGATGACGAGGTTGTCGGCCACGGTGTGGGTCACTCCTACAGATGGTGGAACCGGAAGTCCCGGTGCCGGGAAGGTCCGGCCCCGCGGCCCGTTCGTCAACCCGTGATCTGGTGGGGCCGGGGCCCGACGTGCTCCGGGCCCCCTTAAGGGGGCCCGCTGGAGCCAGCGAACGTGCGGTTGGCGCACGGTAGCGTTCAGTCTGGCCGCGGGCGACCGGACGCTACAGGCCGAGGAGGTCGGCGACGACCCCAGCGACGCCCTCCGAGACCGCTGCCTGCCCTCCGAGGAGCACCACGCGCTCGAACAGCACGTCGTCGAACCACGCCGCGGACGGCGAGGTCGCGGTCATCCCCGTGCCGTCGACGAGCAGCAGGACGGCCTGACGCGACGCCGCCGCCGGCCCGGCGACCAACGCATCCGGGAATGCGCGCCCCGTCGCGAGCCAGGTGCGGGGTGCGTACAGGCCGGCGTCGACCGCGGCAGCCGCGACCACCAGGGACGTCTCGTAGCGTGTGTCGCCGGCCAGGCGCTCGACCGCGATGCCGAGGTCCTGGACCGCCGAGGCCACCCCGACGGACACGGCCGCCTGCCCACCGACGATGGTTGCCGTCGCCGGGGCGGTGCTCGACAGGTGCGCGGCCGTGGCGTCCGGCAGCACGTCACGCGTGGTCAGCAGGATCGGGGCAGCGCGATGCGCGGACAGCGCCGACACCGCGACCGCGTCGGGCCACCCACGGTTCGGATCGGGGTTGATGCCCTCCACGACGTAGGGATCCGCGGGGTCGGACAGCTCACCCGCGATCGCCACGGCGGTCTCGAACCGGTTCAGCCCGAAGACGCGTTCGACGGTCGTGACCGACGTCGTGTCCTCGATGGCCTCGACGACGGCGTCGGCGATCGCCCCCGCGCCACCCAGCACGACGACGGACGTCGCGCCGAGCCGGCTGATCTCGGCTGCCGTCACGTCCGGCAGCGACGTGGGCCGCACGAGCAGGATCGGGGCGTCGAGTTCACGCGCGAGCGGAGCACCCGCCAACGCGTCGGCGTACTCGTCGCCGCGGGCGATGACCACGGTGTCCGCAGCCGCGAACGTGTCCGATGCGACCGCCGCGGCCGTGGCGTAGCGGTCCGGGCCGGCCAGCCGGTCCAGCGCGGGCACGTCCGTGATCTGGACGGCGTCGGTCGCCGTGGCGCCGCTGGCGCGGTACAGCTCCCCGCGCCCGGTCACCGGGTCGTAGGCCGTGTACCAGAGGCTGCCGGGGCGCAGCTGGGTCGGGTTGACCCCCGGCAGGCCGGACGTGGTGGTGCCCCCGGGCGTGCCGTCGGACGTCATGAGCCTGCGCCCGTCGGGCTGGAGGGCCGTGAAGGCCAGCACGCCGTCGACCGCGGTGAGCTCGCCCGGGTCCGACGAGGAGGCCCCGGGCACGAGGTCGGTCACGATGTCGGTGCCCGCGGCGGTGCCGTCCGAGGTCCACAGCTCGCGACCGGTGCCGTTGGTCCATGCGGTGAAGGCGAGTCCGTCGGCGAACGCCACGAGGCCGGCCGGGTCGGAGCCGGGTGCCCCGGCGGCGATGTCCTCGACCAGACCCGTTCCCGCGCCCGTCCCGTCGGACACGTAGAGCTCGCGCCCCGCCGCGCCGGTGTGAGCCGTGAAGAAGAGCTGCCCACCGGCCACCGTGAGGTGCTCCGGATCACCGCCGCCGGCACCGGCCACGACCTCGTGCACGAGCTCGGTCGTCGGGAACGATCCCTGCGTGCGCCACAGCTCGGGCCCGCTCACGCCGTCGGTGGCACCGAACCACACCCACCCGTCCCACGACACGAAGCCCGACGGGTCCGAGCCCGACGCCCCGGGGTTGAGATCGGTGATCTGCAGCGTCCCGGCGGCCGTGCCGTCGGACACGAAGGGCTCGCCGCCGTCACTGCCGTTGTCGGCACGGAAGAACAGCTGCGGGCCGTGGGTCACCAGGTCGCTCGGGCTCGAACCGTTGGGGCCCGGCCTGATGTCGGCCACCAGCACCGTCCCCTCAGGCGTGCCGTCGGTACGCCACAGCTCGCGGCCGTGCTCCGGCGTGATGGCCGTGAACATCACCCGGCCGTTCACCAGCGTCAGTTGGCGCGGATTCGCGCCGTCCTCGCCGTCACCGAGGGCCGTGAGCTGGACGGTGCCGGCCTCCGTGCCGTCCGAGAACCACAACTGCAGGCCGGCACCACCCACATCGAGGGCCTGCAGCAGCACCCCGTCGCCGAACGCCAGCAGGGGGCGTGCCATGCTGGGTGACGGGCCGGGGACGAGGTCGAGCACGCGGGCCGAACCGGGCGTCGCGTCGGCGACCCACAGCTCGTGGCCGTACAGCGGGTGGTGCCCGCTGAAGAAGGCGCGATCGTCGGCGGTCACGACGACGTCACCGTTGTCCAGCGGGAGTCCGCCGGGGCCGATCCCCGGCTGGACGTCGGCCAGCCGCCGTGTCCCGGCCGTCGTCCCGTCCGTGATCCACGGTTCGTAGCCGTGGCCGTCGACCTTCCGGAACACGACCTCGTCTCCGAGGCCAAGGCTCGCCATGCCGTCAGGGTGGTGCCCGATCGGTCCGGCGATCGACTCGACCAGCATCGACACGTCGGTGCCGGACACGTCGGTCACCCACACCTCGCGACCCTCGTCCGGCGTCTCGGCGTGGAACACGAGGTGAGTACCGGCCAGCCCCATGATCCCGGGGAACGACCCGCCGGCGCCGGACGCGAGGTCCTCGACGAGCTCCAGACCGCCGGGAGAGCCGTCGGTTCGCCACAGCTCCTGGCCGACGGCCGCCGACCGGGCCGAGAAGTAGAGGTGGTCGCCGACCGAGGTGAGCGAGAAGGGCTGGCTCGAGTCCCCGCCGGCGTTCACGTCGTGCAGCAGCTGCGTGCCCGCCCCAGTGCCGTCGGTCGCCCACACCTCGCGGCCGGCGACGCCGTCGTCGGCCGCGAACACCCAGCGCCCGTCGAAGGGCACGGTGCCCGCGGGAAACGAGGACCCCGCACCCGGGTTCACGTCGAGCAGGATCTGGGTGCCGCCGAGTGTCCCGTCGGACGCCCACGGCTCGCGTCCCTGGGGTCCGGTCGCGGCGAAGAGGACGTCGGCTCCGGCGTCGACGAACTGCCCGGGGCTGCTGTCAGCGGCCCCCGGGCTGAGGTCGCCGAGTGTCATCACGGTGGTCCCGTCGGTGACGTACGGCTCGAAGCCGGTCGCGCCCGTCCGGGCGGAGAACCAGACGTCGCCGTCGATGGTGGCGAACGCCGACGGGAACGAGTCCCCGGCGCCGACCTCGATGTCGTCGACGAGCACCACGGCATCCGCCGACACGTCGTAGCGGTGGAGCTCCTCGCCGGTGACACCGTCATCCGCCGTGAAGACGACGTCGCCGTCGTTGCCCACCGCAGCCAGGGAGTTGTTGGTGCCGCTGTCCGGCCCCGGCCACGTGTCCGCGGCCAGTCGGGTCCCGGCCGGGGTCCCGTCGGTCAGCCACAGCTCCTGGCCGTGGTCGGGGTCCTCGGCGAAGAAGAAGACGTGGTCGCCCGAGACGGTCATGGCCACCGGGAACGAGCTCTGCGGTCCGGGGAAGGCGTCGGCGAGCAGCCACGTGTCCACGAGGTCGGTGGCCCACAACTCCTTGCCGTGCAGGCCGTCCCAGGCCGTGAACACCACGAGGTCGCCGAACTCGACGAACTCCTCGGGGTACGACGAGGCCGACGCGGCCCGTGCCGGTGGCGACAGGGTCGTGACGATCGTGGCGCTCACGAGCAGCCCGATGGTGACCATGCTGGCGGCGCGACGCATCCGCGGTCCTTTCCCCGTCCTCATCCTGTGACGACAGGACGGTCACGAACAGGGTTCGTGACCGTCCTGTGCGGCCAGCGCCGAGGCCGTGCGGTGGTGCGCGCGTCGGCTCGCATGGAGGGCATGGGCCGCAGCGCGCGTATTCGTGGTGCAGGCGAGCGATTCGATACAGTTCGCGCGCTGAGCGAGCCGGGCTACCGACTCGCTCGTCGTCTGCGTTCTCCACCGATGCCAGCGAGGGCATCACCGACGCACGCGACTGACCGACCATCCCGCCGTGCCACGCCACGCGTGAATCGGCCGAGACCACGAGACGGAGGCGACACCCGTGGGCGCCATCCCCTATTTCGCCGCAGCATCGGCCCTTGCAGGCCTTGTTCTGGCCTTCTACTTCAACGGGTACGTGAACTCGCAGGACGAGGGCACGGACCGCATGAAGGAGATCGCCGCCGACATCCGCCAGGGCGCGCAGGCGTTCCTCCGCGAGGAGTACCGCTGGGTCGGGGTCTTCGTCGTCGCCATGACGGTGCTGATCTTCGCGGTCCTCGACTACGGCCGCCCGTACGGCGCGATCGCCTACCTGCTCGGTGCCGGTTTCTCGGCCCTCGCCGGGGTGATCGGCATGCAGGTCGCCACCGCCGCCAACGTGCGCACCGCTGCCGCCGCCCAGGATGGTGGGGCGCAGAAGGCGCTGCCGCTGGCCTACCGCGGTGGCGCCGTCATGGGCTTCACCGTGGCGGGCCTGGGGCTGCTCGGCATCTCGCTCGCCTACATCATGTTCGTCGACGTCCTCAAGGTCGACGACGCCTTCCAGATCGGCGCCACCTTCGGCCTCGGTGGGTCCTCCATCGCGCTGTTCGCCCGCATCGGCGGCGGCATCTACACCAAGGCCGCCGACGTCGGCGCCGACCTCGTCGGCAAGGTCGAGGCCGGCATCCCCGAGG
>JBFJMP010000116.1:0-7194 GCA_041633895.1 Nitriliruptoraceae bacterium | reverse complement strand
GTCGTGCGTCTGGCCGAGGTCGTGGACGGTGACGCGCTCGGCACGTTGCAGCGGTTCCTGGGCCTTGACGTGCACCCCGATGTCGTGGTCCGAGGCCACGTCAACGCCAACGAGGACGATGACGCGGACGACTTGGCCGACGTGCGCGTCGCCCTGGCCGAGCACTTCCGGGAACCGAATCGCGAACTCGCGCGCCGTTGGGGCATCGCCTTCGACACCGCCAGCACGTGATCAGTCGGCGTCGCGCTCGCTGATCACCCGAGCCGGAACCCCGCCCACGATGGTGCGCGGCTCGACGTCGCGCGACACCACGGCCTGGGCGGCGACGACGGCGCCCTCACCGATCGTCACGCCAGGCAGGATGACGGCTCCGGACCCGATCCAGCAGCCATCCTCGACGACGATTGGCGCGCCGACGTGCTGGGTCAGATCTGACGTGTCGTGGCCCGAGGCATGGAAGCGGGCTCGTGGCCCGATGTAGACGCCGTCGCCGAGGGTGATCCCCGAGCGGCTCCGCAGGTCGGGGTAGAACTCGACGCCGCGGTTCACCGAGACGTCGGCACCGATGTCGACCAGTCGTGGGAACTTCACGTACACCCGGTGGTCGAAGAAGGTGCCCGGGCCACAGGACCGCAACAGGACGCGCCATGCCAGGTTTCGCAGTGGCCCGGGAAGCAGTCCGAGGAGGGCATGCGCAACCACGATCATGTCGACGTACAGCTGGTTCAGGATGCGCTTGCGCCGCATGGATCCGAACAGCATCTCGTCGCGGGTCGCGCTCACGTGGACTCTCCGATCAGGGACGGGCGTCGATCCGTCGTCGCCAGTGTTGCCCATGCCATTGCGAACAGCGCGGTGGCCTCCGCGGCGGCAAAGCCGATGGCGACTCGCATGCCGGCGTCGCCAGGCATCAGCAGGGCCATGGCGCCGATCAGGATCGCCAACGCCCATGCCCGCATCAACGCGCCCGCCCGCTCCATCGCGAGCAGGGTCAGCATCTGGATGAGGTTGCCGAGGGCGACGACGCTGCCGACGGTCAGCAGGGCGATGCTCCACGACGACAGGCTGTCGGGGACGTCGAACACCACCCGCACGACCGCCGGCACGATCGCAACACTCAGCGCGCCCGCGACGACAGCCAGCGTTGTCGTGGCAATGACGAACTGGCGTGTCCTGGTGGACAGGAGTCCACGATCCGCGCCGGCCAGACGCGTGAGTGGCTCCGTGATGCGAACGGAGGCACCGAGCGCCACCGTGTACGGCGCTCGCAGCAGCGCCAGGACCGAGAAGAGCGCGGTGACCTCGACGGGCGCTCCGCCGAGGACGCTCAACAGCACCGGTCCGATCGTGAGCACCGTCTGCGAGGCCACGTTGGCCCCCGTGAAACCTCCCAACAAGGCGATGGAGGCGCGTTCACCGTCGTCGCCGGTGCGACGCGGGCGAAACGACATGGGGAAGGCCGCTGCCACGAGGAACCCGGCCACGAGCGTCCAGCCGTAGCCCACGGACCCGAGGCGACTGCCTGCCACCACGGCGACGGCGACGCGGATCAGGTTCTCGCCGAGAATCGCCGCAGCCGTTCCGCGGAACCGGCCACGGGCGGACATCACACCGCGGTTCACCCCCATGGCAACACTCGCCGCCGGCAGCAGCGCACTCATGACCGGAAACGCTGCGCCGCCGATCCCGAAGAGCGGTTCCGCCCACACCCAGGTGACGCCGAGGGTCACGACACCGACCACGGCCGCGGCTGCCCAGACACGCGGGAGTGTGTCCCACACCGGGTCCTCGCGCCCGGCAGCGGCGATCGTCTGGATGATCCAGTGTTGGACGGGGAACGTCAGGGCGGCTGCGCTGACTGCCCACAGCGACCACAACACGGACACCGGGGCAAAGCCCGCGGCGCCGACGGCTCGTGTTCCGAGTCCGAGGAAGACGTAGATCGCCAACGCGGACAGCGCGGTGCCGGCTGTCAACCAGGCCGCGTCGGCTCGCGCGGATCCCTGCGGTCGACTCACCCCGCGTGCGCCGTCAACGTCTCGAGGACGCAGTCAGCAATCCGGTCCACGTCCGACAGGGGCAGGTCGTTGTAGAACGGCAGGCGCAGCAGGCGGCCGCTGATGTCGGTCGTGACCGGGCAGTCGGTCTCGACGGCGCGATGGGCCTTCGCGCCGGCCGCGTCGTGCAACGGCACGTAGTGGAAGGTCGCCCGGAAGCCGCTGCGACCGAGGGCGGTCAGCAGGTGGTCGCGCGTCGGTCGGTCCTCCAGGAGGATGTAGAACATGTGGTACGCGCAGGTCGCCGTGTCCGGCACGGTCGGTGTGCGGAAGCCGAGTCGCTCGGCGTGCGGGGCCAGTGCTGCCTCGTACCGGTCGAAGACCGCCTTGCGACGCGCGAGGACCGTCTCCTTGCCCTCGAGCTGCGCGAACAGGAAGGCGGCGAGGAGGTCGGACATCCCGAACGAGGAGCCGGTGTCGACCCAGGAGTACTTGTCCACCTGGCCCAGCATGAACTCCCGCCGGTTGGTGCCCTTGTCGTAGACGATGTGGGCACGTGCGACATCCGCCGGGTCGTTGAGCACCAGGGCGCCGCCCTCGCCGCACACGAAGTTCTTCGTCTCGTGGAAGCTGAGGGTCGAGAAGCGGCCGAAGGAACCGAGCGGCCGTCCGCGGTGCTCGCCGAACAGGCCGTGGGCGTTGTCCTCGACCACCGTGACGTGGTCGTTCTCGGCGAGCACGTCAGTCAGGCCGTCGAGGTCGCAGGCAACCCCGGCGTAGTGCACGGGAACCACTGCCCGAGTTCGCTCGTCGATCAGTTCAGCCACGTGTGCCGGATCGATGCCGAGCGTGTTGGGTTCGATGTCCGCGAACACCAACTCGGCGCCCTGGCGCGCGAAGGCCAGAGCCGTGGTCACGAACGTGAACGACGGGACGATCACCCGGTCTCCGGGCTGGAGGTCCAGCAGCATGGCGGACATCTCGAGGGCCGCAGTGCACGACGTGGTCAACAGGACGTCCGCCGCACCGGTCGCCTGCTCCAACAGGTTGCTGGCGCGATCCGAGAACGGGCCCTTGGCCGAACTGTGGCCGTGCTCGACGGCCTCCCGGACGTAGTCCATCTCCGGACCGACCATGCCGGGCTTGTTGAACGGGATCACGTGCGACTCGTTGTGTCGAGGCCTCTTGGGAAGGGTACGCCGAGGACCGGCCACGAGGTGCCAGCCGTCCGGTGGTGCGCGCGGGCCATCTAGGGTTCGCCCGACGAAGAGGGGCGGCCACGCATGGGACGCTTGAGGGTTGGAGGAACGGCGCCGAGACCGCGCGTCACCATTGGTGCCCCGGTGGTGGCCGGCGGCAGGCTCGCCTACGCGACCCATGGCCTGGGTGACGAAGGCCTGGGTGACGAAGCGACACTCTGGTACGCCTCGGACGACCTCCCGGAACCCAGCGGACCAGACATGGACGCGGCGGCCGTCGCGCTGATGCCGATGGCGCGGCGGGAAGGGGTCGACCTGCACCTGCGTGGCCGGGTCGCCCGATCTCGACTGGCTGCTCTCGAAGAACTCCAGGACGTCTGGGGCGCGTGGCCGGCCGACAAGTGGGACCCGGCGAGCATCACCGCGGACGAGGTCCGCGACGATGTCCCGTGCACCGGTCGTCGAGGGATCCTCGCGTTCTCCGGAGGGCTTGACGCCGTGTACTCGCTCGTCGCCCACCGAGCGGGACTGCTGGGTCACCGATCGGTCCCGACTGTCCGGACGATGTTCATCCGCCGACTCGAGTTCAGCATGGTCCGCCGCGACGACATCGAGCGCGCTGTCGCGGCGGCTCGAGCGATCTCCGAGGAGGTCGGTGCCCCCTTCACGACCGTGGAGACCAACTGGCGAGCGACGTTCTCGGCCAGCTACCCGATGGACCACATGCTCGGGATCGCCGGCGCGCTTCGAGTGATGGCGCGGCCCGGGGAGCGCCTCCTCACCTCATCAGGTGCCCAGTACGGGCGTGAGGTCGTCCCCCACGGCGGGAACGTCATCACCGATCGACTCCTCGGTCAGGACGCCCATCCCGTCGAGCCGACGGGGTACGGGTTGCATCGCATCGACAAGTGCCGTGCCGTTGCCCACCTCGATTCCGTGCGCGAGGGCCTTCGCGTGTGTTGGCAGCCCGAGGCTCCGGGGGAGAACTGCCGAACCTGCGAGAAGTGCGTTCGCACGAAGCTGAACCTGCTCGCTGCGGGCGTCGGCGAGATCCCCGCACTCGGTGCCCTCGACGTCGAGGACATCGCCACCATCCCGTTGAAGAACGAGATCGCGCGTCGGAACCTCGGCGTCCTCCTCGACTACGAGTCCGAACTCGGTCCGACGATCGCGCAGGCGGTACGGGATCGCCTGGGTCTGCCCTGACGCGACGTCGCTCGTGTGGCCTCCGTGCCAGCGATCACCACCGCCCCTAGGCTCCCATGCGTGCGGGGGCATCTGGACGGGGCGTGGGTGTGATGACGCAGACACTGCCGGAGCGACTGTTCGAGGGCGTCGACTTCGTCGACTTCGGCTCTGGGGTGGGGCGATCGCTCTTGGACGCCGAGAAGCGGTTCGGCGCCCGCGGCGTCGGCGTCGAGGTGCGCCCCGCCAAGGTCGAGACGGCCCGGGCCAACGGCGCCAACGTCCACCTCGGCAGCATCCTCGACGTCCCGCGCGACATCGACGTCGACTTCGTCACCATCGACAACGTCCTCGAACACCTCCCCGACGAGCAGACCGTCGAGGACGTGCTCGCCGTGGCGGCGGACATCGCGCGTGACTTCATCTACATCCGCCACCCCTGCTTCGAGGACGAGGCGTACCTGAACGCGCTCGGCCTCAAGCAGTACTGGACCGACTGGCGCGGGCACCCGAGCCACCTGCTGCTCTCCGACCTTGTGGCCATCCTGCGGCGCCTCGGCCTGGGGCTCGTCGAGTTCGAGTTCGTGGGTGCGGCGACGACGTCGGCGGACCCCACGATCCTCCCGGTCGACGCGCCGGTCGACTCGTTCGAGTACGACGAGTCCGAGCACGGGCCGAAGCCGACCGTGGACCTGGACCGCCCGGCGCACTACGCGATCGACCTGTTCGTGCCGGCGCGCGCGGCAGGCAACCGCGTGGCCCTCGACTACGTGGACGACCCGCGTCGCTCCCGGCGGCATCCGCGACTCGAGGTTGGACCGGCCGTCACCACCGGTCGTGCACCTCGGACGTCCGACCTGCAGGCCCGTGTGGAAGAACTCGAGTCCCGGCGAGCGCTGCGGGTTGCCAACGCCGTCGGCGGCCTCCGGCGTGCGAGCGGGTTCGGCGGTCGCGCTCGTGCGGCCGGGCGCGTGTGGCGGGCGGCCAGGGGGCGCGACGCGGAGTGAGCGTCAGCCGGGCAGGCCCATCTCGCGCAGGATCGCGCTGACGTCGCTCTCGGGATGGCCACGTTCGACCAGCGCTTGGGCCAGTCGGGGCCCCAGCAACGGCATCGAACACCGCGGGCAGAAGTTGGCGTGCGCCAACTCGACCGGGAACTCCAACGAGCACCGAGGGCACACGCCCACGGGACGGCGCTGGTCGACGCCGACGTCGGTCAGCGCATCGACGTAGCCGCGTGCGTACTCCCACGGGATGTACTGGTCGGGGTCCGGCGCGAAGGCCGGTTCGTGGACCGGGGTCTCACCGGTCTCGAGCAGCAGTTCGAGGTTCCCGCGCAACAACTCCCACGGGTAGTAGTGCTCCTCGGCGCAGTCCTGGCAGTACACCGACACGCCCCGGTAGCCCTCGGCGGCGAAGGTCGCCTCGAAGGACTCGAGGTCGACGAGGTCCTGGCGGACCATGGCCGACTCGCTCTCGTCCAACGGGATCGGTTCGCCGAACTCGTCGTCCGAGCTGTCGAAGTCTTCGCTCACCGTCTGCACTCACCGTCAGGAGTCGTGGGGGCCCATGTCCCCGTCTCGTTTCGCAGGCACAGTGTGGCACGTCCGCAACGACCACGGACCGTCGAGGTGGTCCTGCGGACGCGGGACGGCGCCGGCGACCGTCACGGATACCGGGCCGCGGGCGGTCTACCCTGCGCCTTCGGACCTGCAGGAACGAGCCACTGTGACCCAGATCGACATCGGTGGCGGCCGCGTCGCGCGCACCGCCTACGACCTCGACGACCTGACGATCGTCCCGTCGCGCCGTACGCGCGACCGCGACCTCGTCGACCTGCGTTGGGAACTCGACGCCTACGAGCTGGACGTGCCGGTCCTGGCCGCGCCGCTCGACGCCGTCGTGTCACCCACGTCCGCCGGCTCCCTGCGCGGCATGGGCGCCCTCGGCATCCTCAACCTCGAGGGCATCTGGACCCGCTACGACGACCCCGAGTCGATCCTGGCCGAGATCGCCGAACTCACGCCCGGTGCGGACGCCACCCGTCGCCTCCAGGAGGTCTACCACGCCCCGGTGCGCGAGGACCTGATCGGCCAGCGCGTCGAGGAACTGCGCGCCACCGGGTACGCCGCGGGCTCGCTCACGCCGCAGAAGGTCGAGCGCTACCACCACGCCGCCCTCGAGGCGGGCCTCGACCTGCTCGTCGTGCAGGGCGTCGTCATGACCGCCCAGCACGTCGGCTCCGAGGGCCACGAGCCCCTCGACCTCAAGTCCTTCACCGCCCGCTACGACATCCCGGTCGTCGTCGGCGGCGTGGCCTCCGAAGCCGCGGCGATCCACCTCATGCGCACCGGCGCCGTTGGCGTCCTCGCCGGCATCGGCAGTGGGACGTTCGCGACCACGCGCGCCGCCATGGGCATCGGGGTCCCGCGCGCCACAGCCATCGCCGAGGTCGCCGCGGCCCGCAACCGCTACCTCGTCGAGTCCGGCCGCTACGTCCAGGTGATCGCCACGGGCGGTCTCGGGGACGCCGGCTCCATCGCACTGGCGCTGGCCTGCGGGGCCGACGGCGTGATGCTCGGCCGGGCACTGGCGGCCGCCAGCGACGCGCCGGGGCGCGGTGCCTACTGGGGCCTCGCCGCCGCCCACCACGAACTGCCGCGCGGCGGCATGGAACAGGTCGAGTCCGTCGGAACCCTCGAGGAGGTCCTGCTCGGTCCGGCCCACCGCTCGGACGGCACCTCGAACCTGATGGGTGGCCTGCGCCGCTCCATGGCCGTCGCCGGTGCCGAGAACCTTCGTGCCATGCAACG
>JBFJMP010000115.1:0-7256 GCA_041633895.1 Nitriliruptoraceae bacterium | reverse complement strand
CGCGCCTTCGAGGTGAGCAGCAGGTACAGCGACTCGGGCGTGGTGATGAGGATGTCGGGTGGGCGGCGCGCGAGGCGTTGGCGCTCGGACGCCGGGGTGTCGCCGGTACGAACCCCGACCTGGATGTCGCGCACGTCCTCGCCGAGCCGCTCGGCCGCCAGCGTGATGCCCTTGAGGGGACTGCGCAGGTTGCGTTCGACGTCCACCGCCAGCGCGCGCAGCGGCGAGATGTAGAGCACGCCGAGGCGCCGGTCGGGGGCGGGTTCCGGGGCAGTGGCCAGCCGGTCGATCGCCCACAGGAACGCCGTCAGGGTCTTGCCGGAGCCGGTGGGCGCGAGGATCAGGGTGTGGTCCCCGTCGGCGATCGCGGGCCACCCCTTGGTCTGCGCGTCCGTCGGTGCCGCGAAGGTCGTGTGGAACCATGCGGACACGGCCGGCGAGAACCGGTCGAGGACGGGGTGTGGCGGGGCGCGATGCATCGGGTCACGCTACCCCGGTGGTCCGACACGGCACGCGGCGTCGAACCGAGCGGGAAAGGTGCACCCGATGACGACCTCCATCCTGCTGTTCACGCGCGACCTGCGTGTCCACGACCACCCGGCACTGGTCGCGGCGGCCGCGGCCGACCTGACCGTGCCGCTGTTCGTGCTCGACGACGCCATCCTGGCCGCAGCTCCGGCACCCAATCGGCTCCAGTTCCTCCTCGACAGCCTGACCGACCTCGACGCCTCGCTGCGCCGGATCGCGGGCGGCGACGGGGGCCTCGTCGTGCGTCGCGGCGATCCCGCCGCGGTGGTGCGGATGCTGGCCCGCGAGGTCGGAGCCGCCCAGATCCACCTGACCGCCGACGTCACCCCGTTCGCCGCACGCCGACTGGACCGACTGCGCGCCGCGGCGGCCGAGGCCGGCGCGGAGGTGATCACCCATCCCGGCCACCTCGTCGTGGCACCGGGGGAGGTGACGCCGGCGTCCAGCGACCACTTCCGCGTGTTCACGCCGTACTGGCGCCGGTGGGAGGCGGCGCCCCACCGCCGGCCCGTCGCCGTGCCCGACCAGCTCCGCCTCCCGCCCGGCCTGGACCGCGGTGAGGTCCCGGCCCTGTCCGAGGTGTCCGACGGCGCGACCTCGCCCCAGGTGATCCGGGGTGGGGAGGCGGCCGGGCGGGCCCGCCTCGACGCGTGGCTGGAGGCCGACGGTGCGGGCACGATCGAGGCCTACGACGACGAGCGTGACCGCATGGACCACGAGGGCACGTCGCGGCTGTCCGCCGACCTGCACCTCGGCACCGTGTCGGCTGCAGAACTCGTGGACCGGCTCGACCTGCGGCGGCGTGGCCACGAGCCGTTCCTGCGCCAGCTGTGCTGGCGCGAGTTCAACCACCAGCTCCTCGCCGCGAACCCGCGCATCACGAGCGAGGACCTGCGCTCCCAGGGGGATCGGTGGCGCGACGACGACGAGGCCCTGCAGGCGTGGCGGGACGGCATGACCGGGATCCCGATCGTCGACGCGGGGATGCGCCAGCTGCTCGCCGAGGGCTGGATGCACAACCGTGCTCGGCTGCTGACCGCGTCGTTCCTGACCAAGCACCTGCACATCGACTGGCGCGCCGGGGCGGCGCACTTCGACCGCTGGCTCGTCGACGGTGACGTGGCCAACAACATCTCCCAGTGGCAGTGGGTGGCCGGCACCGGCACCGACAGCCGCCCGAACCGGATGTTCAACCCCGTGACGCAGTCGCGCCGCTACGACCCTGACGGTGACTACATCCGCCGTCACGTCCCGGAGTTGGCCGGTCTGGACGGTGACGCCGTCCATGCGCCCTGGTCGTCCGGTGGGACCGCGGACGTCGCATCCGATGGGGATGGGGCCGCGGCTGGCTACCCCGCGCCGATCGTGGACCACGCCGAGGCCCGCGAGCGCTTCCTGGCCGCTCGAGGGGTGGACGGTCGGGCCTGACGCCGTGCGTCGAACGCGCGCTGGGCCATAGCATGCTGGCGGCCGTCCCACAGGAACCCCCGTTGTCCCTCCGCGTGCTGGTCGTCGACGACGACCCCGACTACCGCCTGATGCTGCGGCTCCAGCTGGAGCTCCAGCACGGGGTCGAGGTGGTGGGGGAGGCCGGTGACGGGATCGAGGCGCTGGCGTGGCTCGCCGGGCACGAGGCCGACATCGTCGTGCTCGACCTGATGATGCCGCGCATGGACGGGTACGAGACGATCGTGCACGCCGTCGACCAGTTCCCCGGGGTCCCGATCGTCGCCTACTCGGCCGTGGGCAGCACCGAGGCCCAGGCGCACTGCGACGCCCACGGTGTCCGGCTCATGCGCAAGTCCGGAGACACCGCTCCGCTGTACGACACCCTGGTCGAGTTGACGCGCGAGCGGGGCGGACGCCCCGCATAGTCTTCCCGGACCTCACGACGACAGGCCCCGGAATGCACATCGACGGAGCGACCGCCCTCATCACCGGTGGCGCGTCAGGACTCGGCAACGCGACGGCCCAGCGCCTGTACGCCGCCGGCGCCAACGTCGTCATCATCGACCTGCCCTCCAGCGACGGTGCCGCACGCGCGGGCGAACTGGGTGACCGGGCGCGGTTCGCGCCGGCCGACGTGCGCGACGAGGACGCCGTCGCCGAGGCCGTCGGACTCGCCGTGTCCGACTTCGGGCGCCTCGACATCTGCGTGAACTGCGCCGGCATCGGCCCGCCGAAGCGGATCGTGTCCCGCTCCGGGCCCCACGACCTCGCGTCGTTCCAGCAGATCGTCGAGATCAACCTCATCGGCACGTTCAACGTGCTGCGCCTCGCGGCCGCACAGATGGCCGACCAGGAGCCGACGGACACCGGCGAGCGCGGCGTCATCGTGAACACCGCCTCGATCGCGGCGTTCGACGGGCAGATCGGACAGGCGGCCTACGCGGCGTCGAAGGGCGGGATCGTCGGCATGACCCTGCCGATCGCCCGCGACCTCGCGCGCCACGCCATCCGGATCGTCACGATCGCGCCCGGCGTGTTCGGCACGCCGCTCGTGCGGCAGTTGCCGCAGGAGTCGATCGACGGCCTCGAGGCCGGCATCCCGTTCCCGGCACGGTTGGGGGATCCCGACGAGTTCGGGCGCACGATCGCGCAGGTGGTCGAGAACACCTACCTCAACGGCGAGACGATCCGACTGGATGCCGCACTGCGGATGTCCTGACGCCATCCCCGACCCGATGAGGGACAGAACCCCACGTGGACCAGCCCGAGCCAGACCGCCCCGAGCCTGATCAGCACGAACCTGATCAGGACGCGCCGACGACCCGTCGACGGCTGGGCGAGGACTTCGGGGCGCAACTGCCGGCCTTCCTACGGGACCTGCTGCGGTCGCGTCCGCCCGTCGAGGAGGACGTCGACGTCGAGGCGTTGGCGGACGAGGACCGCGAGGTCGTCGACGCACTGGTGGAGTTCGGCCTGGGCCGGGACGAGGCGGTGGACGCGGTGGTGACGGGAAGGGTCCCGTTGGCCATCGCGCGACACCACCGCCGCGAACAGGACCGCTACACCGTCGAGGAGATCTCGGAACGGTCAGGTGTGCCGGTGAAGGTGCTCCAGCAGGTGCACACGGCGATGGGCCTGCCGCCACGGGAGCGCTACACCCGCAACGACCTCCAGTGGGCCAAGGAGGCACGCCGCTTCCTCGACCACATGCCCGCCGACGCGCTGGTGCGGTCGGCCCGTACGCGGGGGACCGCGATGGCGGCCGTCGCACGCTCCGACATCGAGACCATCCGCGAGCAGTTGCTGCTGCCGATGCGGCAGGCGGGTGCGGACGACCTGACGTTGGCCGTCGCCCTGGCCGAGGCGGCGCAGGCGCTCGAGGACATCGCGACGTCGGCGCTGGTCCGCACCTACGAACTGCAACTGGACCACCAGATGTCCACCGAGTTGGTGAACATGGCGGCGCGTTCCGCGTCGGAAGAGGTGACGATCGCGGTCGGCTTCGTGGACGTCGAGGGCTACACGGCCCTGTCGGCCCGCATCGACCGCGAGGGCCTCGACAACGTCATCGACGCGTTCGAGCGTCGGATCCTCGAGGTGACCTCGACCGACCCGGAGGTCAGCCCGGTCAAGTACCTCGGCGACGCGGTGATGCTCGTGTCCAGCGACGTGCACCGGTTGGCAGAGGCGATGTTCGAGCTCACGCAACCGATCGACGAACTCGCCGACGCCCCACTGAAGGGTGGGCTGTCGTCGGGCCCCGTGATCGTCCGCGAGGGTGACTTCTACGGGTCCCCGGTGAACCTGGCCGCGCGCCTGACCGACCACGCGCGGGCATGGTCCGTGCTGGTCGACCAGGACGTGGGCGCGGACCTCGCCGACGCCTTCGAGACGGCCCAGTTGCGGCCGATCCGCCTGCGCGGCGTCGGCATGCGAAGCCCATGGGTCCTGCGTGCCCGCCTGGAGGCCGACGAGGAGGAGTAGGCCCCGGTGGTCAGCAGGCGTCGGGGTCCCAGAGGCCGCGTCCTGCCGCCCGCGCGGCGGCCTCGAGCGCGCGCACCTCGTCGTCGTGCGCCACGTTGGGCGGGAACGTGACGACGTTGGCGAACCCGTCGGCGAGCATCGCCCCGTTCACCCACGTGCCGTCGAGGGTCCACAGGTGCACCAGGTCGCGGTCGTACTGGTCGAGTTCCTCGACGTCGTGGGCTGCCAGCACCATGGTGCCAAGCGGGACGAGGTCGGCAAGGTGGTCCGTCGCGGCCTCGGCGAGGCACTCGGCGGGGCGCCCGTCGCGCGCCAGTTCGGGGGTGTCGATGCGCAGGAGGCGGCCCCGGACACGGTCGACGTCCGGCGCGCCACCGACGCCGGGGTCGACGACGTCCAGCACGAGCGTGTCGCCGTCGACGATGCGGTTCACGACCGCCTCCCAGGCACCGTCGGGTGCGGCCACGACTGCGTCGGCCGTCGGGCCGGTCGCATCGCCTCCCGTCGGGACGGCGGCGTCGCAGGACGCGGTGATCGCGACCAGCACCGCCAGCGCGACAAGGCGCCGACGCGGGGTGGTCACGACGACGACGGCACCGGCAGCGAGTAGTTGGAGGTTGCGCCGTCGGGGGTGACCTCCCAGTCCTGGAACGGGATGTCGTAGAACGTGCGCAGCTTCACCACGGCGGTGCCGGCGGACAGGCCCTGGCCGTCGGCCTGGCAGGCGGCGTCGGACGAGATCGACTCGACCGTGACGCGCTTCGTGATGTTGGCCTGCCAGCCGGAGGCGGACTCGGACACCTCGTTCGCCGCGCACTCGGCTGCGGGCCCCTCGATCGCCGCGCCGGCCCACGGTGCCGTCCCGAGGAACATCGCGAGGGCGACGCTGCCGAGCACGAGGCGCATCGCCATCTTGACGGCCTTCATGGCCAGCCACAGCACCACGACGCCGCCGATGACGAGCCACAGGGTCAGGTTGCCGCCCCCGAGCGCGTCGCGTACGGGGTCGAACAGGTCTGTGACGACGTCCATGCGTACACCTCTGGTCCGGACGGGTCGGGACCCGAAGCCTACGGTCCCGGCCCGTAGGATCGATGCAGGAGCGGTTGACGTCAGGAGGCGATGGTGCAGCGGCACGGCGATCGCCTCGGCCCGCTCGACGCGGCCTTCCTCCACGTCGAGACCGCGACCCGGCACATGCACGTCGGGGCGCTGCTGCTGTGCGATCCACCGGCCGCGCCCGAGGCCTTCTCGGTGGAGCGCGTGCGTCACCTCGTCGCCTCGCGCCTGCACCTGTTCCCGCGCTTCCGACAGCGCCTGGCGTTTCCGCCCGGCGGGGTCGGCAACCCCGTGTGGGTCGACGACGTGACCTTCGACCTGACCCGCCACGTGCGTCCCGCCACGGTGTCGGCGCCCGGGACGGCGGAGGCCCTGCACGACCTGGCCAACCGGATCTTCTCGCAACCGCTCGACCGTCGGCGGCCCCTGTGGGAGTTCCACGTCGTCGACGGGCTCGCCGACGGTCGGGTGGCCGTGGTCGCCAAGACCCACCATTCGATGGTGGATGGCGTGTCGGGCATGGAGGTCGGGGCGTTGCTGTTCGACCCCGGACCGGACAGCTCCACGACGTTGCCGGCGCCCCAGCCGTGGGAGCCGCAACCTGCGCCGTCCGAGCAGGAGCTCGTGGCCGCGGGCCTCGACGAGCTCGTCCGACAACCGCTCGAAGGGCTGGGGCGGCGCCTGCAGTCCGCGTCGCCGGGGGAGGTGGTCGGTCGGGCCGCCGAGCTGGGGCAGGGCGCGGTCTCGTTCCTGCGCCAGGGGTTGGCGGGACGGGTGTCGCGCACGCTGATCAACCAGGAGCCCGGTGCCCGTCGCCGGCTCGCGGTCGAGCAGGTCGACCTCGACGACCTGCGCCACCTGAAGGGTGTGTTCGAGACCACGCTCAACGACGTGCTGCTCGCGGCCGTGGGGGACACCATCGGCCGCTACCTGCGGCATCGCGGCGCGTCGACCCGTGGCCGGAGCCTGCGCGCCGTCATCCCCGTGTCGACCCGTGCCGTCGACGAGGGCGACGACCTGGGCAACCGCGTGGCCAACGTGTTCGTCGACCTGCCGATCGACGAGATGGACCCGGTCGAGCGCCTCCGTCGGTGCAGCCAGCAGATGGATCGTGCCAAGTCCGAGCACGCCGCCGACGCGGCCGACACGTTCCTTGGGCTCACGCGCTTCGCGCCGCCGGCGTTGCAGGCGGTCGGGGCGCGGCTCGCGTTCGGGGGCCACCTCTACAACGTCATCGTCACCAACGTGCCCGGGCCGCAGATGCCGCTGTACTGCCTCGGGGCGCGCGTGGTCGGGGCGTACCCGCTGGTGCCGCTGGCCGCGGGGCAGTCGCTGGCGGTCGGGGCGGTGTCGCTGGACGGGCGCGTCAACATCGGGTTCACCGCCGACCACGACGCGTTGCCCGACGCGGACGTGCTCGGTGGCATGCTCCTGCAGTCCCTCGAGGAACTGCGCCGCTCCGCCGAGGCGGAGGCCGAACGCAAGGCACGTTCCCACCGCCACCCCGACTCCGAGGCCGCTCCGTGACCGACGCCCTGCGACTGCCCGTCCGTCGACTCGACCCTGCCGCCGTGCTGCCCGCCTACGCGCATGACGGCGACGCCGGGCTGGACCTGACGGCCGTCGAGGCCGCGACCCTTCCCCCCGGCGGGCGGGCCGCGGTCGGGACCGGTCTGGCCGTGGCGATCCCGGTCGGCTGGGTCGGCCTCGTGCACCCTCGCTCCGGGCTGGCGCTG
>JBFJMP010000114.1:0-7291 GCA_041633895.1 Nitriliruptoraceae bacterium | reverse complement strand
TCGAACTTGTCGACGGCCCGCATCAGGCCAAGATTGCCCTCCTGGATGAGGTCCGACAGCGACATGCCGCGCCCCACGTAGCGCTTCGCGATCGACACCACCAAGCGCAGGTTGGACTCGGTCAGGTCACTCTTGGCCGTCCGGCCGATGCGTTCGATGCGGCGCAGTCGGGCCCGATGCTCCGGGTCGAGGTGGATCGGGGAGTCGAGGATCTCGGCGGCGCGCTTGCCCCCGTCGACCCGCTTGGCGAGGTCGACCTCCTCCTCCGGCGACAGCAGGTCGACGCGCCCGATCTCGTTGAGGTAGAGCCGCACGGTGTCGACGGTGGAGGCGACGCCGGGGCGCGGCACCGGGGCCGTCGCCGCCTGCTCGTCGCGGACCGAGCCAGCGTCCACGATCGGGATGTTGGCACGGCGCAGGTGGCGTGCGAAGACGTTGGCGACGCTCGTCTCGAGGCGGGCCGACTCGATCGCCTCGGCGATGTCGATCGTGGTCACGAAGCCGCGATCGCGTCCCATCTCGACGAGGTCGGCCAGCTCGTCGGACTTCAGCAGCTGGTCACGTTCCGCGAGGTCCACCACCGGTGCCGGGACGGCCGTCATGGACGTCGGGTCCTCAGCGGCTCCGACGGGCGGCGTGCGATCCGGGGTGGCCACGTCCCTCCTTTGCGCAACCTCGCCAACAGGTGGCGATGCTAATGCCGCGCCGACTTCCGAGGGGCGGGTTCGCGAGGTGAGGATCCCTTGCGCACGCCCCGCGCAGGATCACTCCACCAGCCGGAGGAGGTCGCGGCGGCGTTGCTCGAGCGCGAACCGGCGACGATTCAGGTCCCGGAAGCGCTCTGGGTCCGTCGTGGCGTTGACCTGGGCCAGCTCCGCGTCGAGTTCGACGAGCTCGGCATCCACGCGATCCGTCAGCAGCATCCCCACCAGTTGCGCCGTCCCGGCCGCGGAATCCGGCGCATCCGGGTCCTCCATGGCGAGTTCACGCAGGATTCGGCGGACGTCGTCGTCGGGCGCAGCCTCCAGCACCGCCTCGATCTCGACCCCCGCCCCCCCGGCCGCGGCCAGCACCTCGAACAGGCTCCTGGCGGTCGGATGACGGAAGTCGTCCGGCCCCAGCTCGTACCACCCGTCCGGCAGCCACGCCGGCTGCTGCAGCGCGACCCGCAGGATCGCGCGCTCGCGGCGCGCACGCTCGTCGGTGATGCGACGCACACGACCATGGTCGGTGGTCCGTACCCGCCGGACGTCGGCGACCTGCCGGTCCAGTTCCACACCGAGCCGGGCGGCCGTCGCCTCGACCCACGCGGGGGCGACGCCCAGGGGATCCGCCACCTCGGTACGCGCCCAGGCACGCCGCAGGTCCAGGTCCGGTTCCTCGCCCAGCAGCATGACCGCGTCCCGCAGCGCGCGGGTGCGCCCCTCCTCGCTGTCGAGGTCGGCCTCGGCGATGCGGTGACGCAGCAGGAATGGCACGACCGCCACGGCCTCCTGCACCCGCGCGCGCAGCGCGTCCACGCCGTGCTCGCCGACGTACTCGGCCGGGTCCGCCCCGTCGGGCAGGACGAGCACCCGTAGCTCGAACCGTTCGCTGCGGCGACTGGCCCCGGCGCTGGCGTCGACCTGGCGGGCGTGCTCCCACGCCTTCTCGGCCGCCTTGACGCCGGCCTTGTCGGCGTCGAAGGCCAGCACGACCCGGTTGACGTAGCGCGCCAGGATCGCGAAGTGCTCGGTCCCGACGGCGGTGCCGCAGGTCGCGACGGCGTTTCCGAGGCCGGCCTGGTGCAGGGCCATCACGTCCGTGTAGCCCTCGCAGATCAGCACCTCGCCCGTCGACGCCATGTCGCTGCGGGCATTGGAGATGCCGTAGAGCACCTTGGTCTTGCGGTACAGCGGGGTCTCGGGCGAGTTGTAGTACTTGGGTGGGTCGAAGTCGCCGTAGTCCAGCCCCGGCAGGACGCGACCACCGAACCCGATCGGATCACCGCCGGCGTCGAGCACCGGGAAGATCAGGCGCCCGCGGAAGCGGTCGCGCAGCCCCCCGCGGTCGTTGCGGGCCGCAAGCCCGATCGTCACGAGGTCGCGCTGGTCGAAGCCGTCGCGCACGAGGGCGCGCGACAGCTGGTCCCAGTCATTGGGTGCGAACCCGAGTTGGAACCGTTCGGCCTCGGTGCGTCCGAAGCCGCGATCCTTGAGGTAGTCGCGTGCGAGACGGCCCTCGTCGGCCATCAGCCAGCGCTGGAAGTGCTCGAGCGCAGCACGGTTGATCTCGATGAACCGGGACCGCTCCCCCAACGCCCGGCGCTGGCCGGGCGTGAGGTCCTCGTACGTCAGGGTGAAACCGGTACGCCGTGCGAGGTGTTCGACCGCCTCCGTGAACGAGGCGCCCTGCACCTTCATCACGAAGTCGATCGTGTCGCCACCCTCGTTGCAGCCGAAGCAGTGGTACAGCCCCTTGGCGGCGTCGACGGTGAACGACGGCGTCTTCTCGCTGTGGAAGGGACAGAGGCCCTTCATGCGCGCCCCCGCGCGCTTCAGGCTGGTGTGGTCCGACACGATCGCGACGATGTCGACCTGCTGTCGCAGGGTGTCGATGTCGTCGCGACGGATTCGGCCAGCCATGGTCGGCTCAGCGACGCTCGACGTTGCCGTCGTCCCAGTTCGGGTCGAGTTCGTTGAGGAAGTTGGAGATCCTCGCCACCTCGTCCTGCTCGCCGATGTCCCGTGCCGCGTCCCGCAGGCGCACGAGGCACCGCAGGAACCCACGGTTGCTGGGGTGCTCCCAGCGCACGTAGCCCTTGCCGCCCCAGCCGTTGGCGCGCAGGGCGTCGAGGCCGCGGTGGTACCCGACCCGGGCGTAGGCGTAGCGCTCGATCTCGTCGCGCCCGACCTCGGCCAGGTAGGCCCACCCGAACAGGAAGGTCGGGTCACCGGCCACGAGGGCACCCAGTGCCGTCCGCTCGTCGTCGGCGAACAGGGCTTCGTCGAGCGCCTTGGCGATCTGGGGGTCCGGATCCGGGAGGATCACGTCCGGGCGGTCGGCCATGGGAAGCTCGGCCACGTCTGGCTCCTGCGGTTGGTCGCCCGTGCGGGCGGGGTGAGGGGCGGATCGTGCAGGCTACCCCCGGCACGTGACACGTCGTCGCGGCCTAGCCTTGGCCACTCGACCCGACGAAGGGCCAGCACCCGTGGGCACACCCGTCCGCTATCACGTCGACCTCAGCGCACGCCGCCAGCACCTGGTCCGGGTGACCCTCCAGGTCCCCGACGACGTCGGTCCCGGCGCGCGACTGGTGATGGCCACCTGGACCCCCGGGTCCTACGTCATGCGCGACTACGTCCACCACCTGCAGTCGATCACGGCCCGCAACGCGGACGGCGACGTCGCGCTCGAACTCGACGGCCACACGGCATGGCGCGTCCCCGCCGACGTCAGCGGCCCGTTCGAGGTGTCCTACGAGCTGTACGCCAACGAGCTCACCGTCCGCACGAACCACGTCGACGACCACCACGCCCTGCTCGTCGCGCCCGCCACGTTCGTGTTCGTGGACGGTGAGCGTGGCCGCCGCCACGTCGTCGAGGTCGATGCCGGCGGCGACCCCGTCTGGTCCCTGCTGCCCGACGGCGAGTCCCGGGGCGAGGCGGCCGGCACGTTCGTCGCCGACGACCTCGACCACCTCATCGACAGTGCCTTCGAGGTCGGCGACCATCCGCACACCACCGCGGAGGTCCGCGGGGTCCCCCACCGCTTCGTGTGGACCGGCCACGGCGGCCGCCCCGACCTCGATGCCCTCGCCACCGACATGGCCGACATCGGTGAGGCTGCCGTCGACCTGTTCGACGGCGACCTCCCCGTCGACGCGTACACGTTCCTCACCGTGGGGTGGGACGCCGGCGGGGGTGGGCTCGAACACCGTGACGGCTCGGTGCTGATGATGCCCGTCACGACGTTCCAGGACGCCGACAGCTACGCGCGGCTGCAGTCGCTGATCGCCCACGAGTACCTGCACCTGTGGAACGTCAAGCGCCTCACGCCGGCGGAACTCGTCCGTCCCGACCTGGTCGCGCACACCCACACGCGCCTGCTGTGGGTCGCCGAGGGCTGGACGGCGTACTACGACGAACTGCTGCCGCTGCGCGCAGGACGCTGGACCATGGCCCGCTACCTCAAGGCGTTGGCGGACCAGGCCGACCGCGTCCGGTGGCGCCCGGGCATCGACCTGCAGTCCGTCGAGGAAGCCAGCCACACCGCATGGACCAAGCTCTACATCCGCGACGAGAACTGGGGCAACGCCGGCACCGACTACTACGCCCACGGCGCGGTGCTCGCGTGGTGCCTGGACCTGCTCATCCGGCGTGAGCGCCCCGATGGCGACGGCCTCGACGAGGCGTTCCGGGCCCTGTGGCGCGAGCATGCCCGGACCGCGGACGGCTACACGGACGCCGACGTGCGTGCCGCGACGTCAGCGGCAGCCGGTGTGGACCTCGGCTGGTTCTTCGACGCCCACGTGCGTGGCCGGGCCCTGCCCGACGTGGAGGCCCTCGTCGACGCGGTCGGCCTGCGCTTCACGCGCCCCGTCCCCGAGGGCGGCGACGTCCCACACCTGGGCGTGGAGGTCACCGACGCCGACGCCGGGGTGACGCTGTCGACGGTCGCTCGGGGCGGCCCGGCATGGGACGCGGGCGTCACCGGCGGCGACACGCTGCTCGCCGTCGACGGGCAATCCGTGGGCCGCGGTCAGCTGCCCACCGTCCTGCGTGGCCGCGCCGCCGGCGACGAGGTCGTGCTGACCGTGCGCCGCGGCCCGCGCGTGCTGTCGCTGACGACACGCCTGGGCGAGCCACGCCGCCCGTCGGTGCTCGTCGCCGTGGACGAGCCGACGCAGGCCCAGCAGGCCGCCTTCCGGTCGTGGACGGGCCAGGACCTCGACAGCCTGCCGGCACCCGAGGATCAGTCCGGCACACCCGGGTAGTACTCGGTGCCGAGGTGCGTGATGGGCTCCTCGCCCATCAGGTGGCGCAACGTGTTCTTCAGCTTCGTGAGCTGGATGAACACGTCGTGCTCCGGGTACAGGCCGGGCGCGACCTGCGGGGACTTGAAGTAGAAGCTGAGCCACTCCTGCACGCCCGACAGCCCCGCACGCTGCGCGAGGTCGAGGAACAGGGCGAGGTCCAGCATCAGCGGCGCGGCCAGGATCGAGTCGCGGCAGAGGAAGTCGACCTTGATCTGCATCGAGTAGCCGAGCCACCCGAACAGGTCGATGTTGTCCCAGCCCTCCTTGTTGTCGCCGCGGGGCGGGTAGTAGTTGATCCGGACCTTGTGGTAGAGGTCGGAGTACAGCTCCGGGTAGGTGTCCGGCTGCAGGATGTGTTCGAGCACCCCGAGCTTGGACACCTCCTTGGACTTGAAGTTGTCCGGGTCGTCGAGCACCTCGCCGTCGCGATTGCCGAGGATGTTCGTCGAGAACCAGCCGTTGACGCCGAGCATGCGCGCCTTGAACATCGGCGCAAGCACGGTCTTGATCAGGGTCTGCCCGGTCTTGTAGTCCTTGCCACAGATGGGCACGCCGAGGTCGTCCGCCAACTTCGTCAGCGCCGGGGCGTCGACCGTCAGGTTCGGGGCGCCGTTCGCGAACGCCACGCCCTCGTGCAACGCCGCGTAGGCGTAGAGCATCGACGGGGCGATCGACGGGTCGTCGCGGTCGATGGCCGCCTCGAACGCCTCGATGGTCAGGTGCGGCTCGGCCGGCTCGACGTACACCTCCGTGCTGGCCGACCAGATCATCACGACCCGGTCGAGGCCCTCGCGCTCACGGAACTCACGGATGTCGGCCCGCAACTGCTCGACGACCTCGCGCTTGGACCCGCTCTTGACGTTCGTGCCCTCGAGGCGCTTGACGTAGTCCGGGTCGAACGCGGCGGCCCTGGGTTCGATGCCACGCAGGAACTCGCCGATCGGCTCGAGGTGGCGGCCTTCGAGGACCCCAGCCTTCTGCGCCGACACGTACGCGTCGTCCGGATACGGGTCCCACGCCGCGAACACGAGGTCGTCCAGTCCGGCCAGCCCCGCGAAGTCCTTGATGAGGGGGGCGCGACCGTCGGTGCGCTTGCCGAGGCGGATCGTCCCCATCTGGGTCAGCGACCCGATCGGGGAGCCGAGGCCGCGGCGAGCGAGCTCCACGCCAGCGATGAAGGTCGTCGTGACGGCACCGAGGCCGACACACAGCACGCCGAGCTTGCCCTCGGCAGGGGTGATCGTGGCAGGGGACACGCGGTTCTCCATCATGGTGGGACGGGAGGGCCAAGCGGGAAGGACGGACGGCCGGGGTGGTGGGCCGATGCCGCCGATGGTAGGCCGTGACGGGGCGGGTGGGCGCGCCTACAGGTCGTCGCGAACCTCGGCCAGCGCCACGCGGATCTCGTCCAGGCGCGCCAGGGCTCGAGCGGCGACCGCCTGATCGGTCTGTGGGTCGCGGATGCGTTCGGTGAGGACCTCGACCTCGAGGGTCATCATCTCGACGTGGTTGCGAATGCGCGTGACCTCGTCGGGATCCGCCAGGGGGCGCGCGAGCATCGCCTCGCGCAGGAGCTTCAGGGCACGGTCGTCCTGGCGCACGACCTCACGCGACACCTTCGCCGCTCGCAGCAACTCGTCGAGGTTGGGCAGCGCGCGGTCCTCCGGCAGGCCGAGGAGCACGTCCTCGAGGCGAGCGAGGGCGGCATCCCACGACCCGGGTTCGTCGAACCCGGGAGTGGCTGCCGGGGTGTCCGGCAGGTCGTCCTCGTGCATCTGGTGCCCGCTGAGCGTCGCGACATCACGATGGTACCGAGCGGACCACGTGGACCACGTGAGGGACTTCGCGCGGTCAGGGTGTTGGCCGCGAGTCCGACACGTCCTAGTGTGACGCGCCGACCATCCAATTCAGGAGTTCCCCGTGGCATCCATCACGGCAATCGAAGGCATCGGCGACGCGAAGGCCGACAAGCTGCGCGCCGCTGGCATCAAGACCTGCGAAGCCCTGCTCGCCGGCGCCAACACCAAGAAGCGTCGCGAGAAGCTGGCCGCCGAGACGAAGCTGTCCGAGAAGCAGATCCTGACGTGGGTCAACCACGCGGACCTGATGCGGATCAAGGGCGTCTCCGGCCAGTACTCCGAGCTGCTCGAGGCGGCAGGCGTCGACTCCGTCCCGGAGCTCAAGACGCGCAACGCCGAGAACCTCGCGGCGGCCATGGAGAAGAAGAACAACGCCCGCAAGAACAAGCTGGTCCAGCGCACGCCGTCCGAGAAG
>JBFJMP010000113.1:0-7311 GCA_041633895.1 Nitriliruptoraceae bacterium | reverse complement strand
CGAAGGAGTGCGATCCCGTGAGCGGTTTCCTCGAAGGCAAGAACATCGCGATCACCGGCGGTGGTGGCGGCATCGGTCGTGCCGTCGCGCTGGCAGCGGCAGCGGAGGGCGCCAATGTCGTGGTCGCCGACTACGGCGTCGGCATCGACGGATCCGACCCGTCGAGCGAGGTCGCCGACAAGGTCGTCGAGGAGATCACCGCCGCTGGGGGCACGGCGCTCGCCGTGGCAGGCGACGTGTCGACGATGCAGGGTGGCCACGACGTGGTCCACGCCGCCGTCGACGCGTGGGGGAGCATCGACGGCGTCGTGTGCGTGGCGGGGATCCTCCGCGAACGGATGCTGTTCAACATGACCGAGGAGGAGTGGGACCCGGTCATCGCCGTGCACCTCAAGGGGCACTTCTCGGTCTTCCAGGCGGCGTCGAAGGTCATGCGCGAACAGCGGTCCGGGTCGTTGATCGGCTTCACCTCGGGCGCGTTCCAGGGTTCGATCGCACAGGCCAACTACTCGGCGGCCAAGGGTGGCGTCGTGTCGCTCGTTCGCTCCGCCGCGGTCGGCCTCGCGAAGTACGGGGTCACGGCCAACGCCATCGCCCCGGTCGCCCGCACGCGCATGTCCGCCAACGTGCCCGGTGACCTCGCCGAGATGGGCGACGCCGAGGACATCGCACCGATGGTCACGTACCTGCTCAGCGACCGGGCCCGCGACGTCACGGGTCAGGTCTACACGGTGGTCGGCAACAAGATCGCCGTCTGGAACCAGCCGCGCGAGGTCCGGGCCATGTACGCCGACGGGCGCTGGACCCCGGAGCAGATCGCCGAGCGGCTGGGTGGGTCGGTCGGGGTCGAGAAGATGCCGATCTTCGACATCCTCGAGGAGATGGCACGCAAGCGACGCGAGAAGGAAGCTGCCGGCGAAGGCTGAGGTCACATGTCCGGAACGGTCGCGGGATGGCTGCTGCTCGTCGGAGCAGGGCTCGGTCTGGTGTGGACCATCCAGGCCGTCCGGCCCATCCGGTTCCCCAGCGTCCTGGCCATCCCGAGCTTCTTCATGGGCTGGCTGGCCAACGAGTTGGCGCTGCACCATCTGGTGTGGCAACTCCTCGCGACCGCCGTGCTCCTGCGCCTCGACGCCCTTGGCAGCTGGCCCGGTCGCGTCGGGCTGGCCCTGGCGGCCGTGCAGTGGGTCGTGGCGCTCACGCTCGTCCGGTTCGCGCTCGACACGCCTCGCGTCATGGAGGAGGCACTGGTCGACGCGCTGGGAGCCGACTACCGCGACGACCTGCCAGACGACCCTGCGGGCTGGGACGAGCCGCGCCTCCTGCCGATCGTCCTGCCGTCGCTGGTGCGGCACAAGGACGTCCGGCGCGTTCGCGACATCACCTACTCCCGCGTTCGTGGCACGACCCTGCGCCTGGACCTGTTCATGCCCCGGGGTGCGCCCGCAGGACCGCGCCCCGTGGTCGTGTACGTGCACGGGGGTGCCTGGGTGCTGGGCTTCCGGGACCGGCAGGGCCTGCCCATCCTCGTCGAGATGGCGCGCCGGGGGTGGGTCGGCGTGCAGATCTCGTACGGCCTCAGCCCCCGGGCGCGGTTCCCCGAGCACCTCCACGACGTCAAGCGTGCGATCGCCTGGATCCGTGAGCACGCCGACGAGTACGACCTGGACCCGGACATGGTGACCGTCGTCGGTGGGTCGGCGGGCGGCCACCTCGCGGCGCTCGCGGCGCTGACGGGCGGTCGTGCCGACCTGCAGCCCGGCTTCGAGGACGCGGACACGTCCGTCCAGGCGTGCGTGCCCTTCTACGGGGTGTACGACGCGGTGGGCGAACTCGGGGTCCAGGACGACGACTGGCGCAACTTCATCGGGGGGACCGTCATCCAGGCGGACCTCGACGAGGCGCCGGACACGTGGCGGTTGTTCTCACCCCAGACGCTCATCAGGTCAGACGCGCCGCCGTTCCTGGTCGTGCACGGCCTGCGGGACACGCTGACGTCGCCGCAGGAGGCACAGACCTTCGCGGCGAACCTCGCAGCGGTGTCGTCGGAGCCCGTGGGGTTCGCGGGCCTGCCCGCCACCCAGCATGCGTTCGACGTGTTCCCGTCGATCCGTACCAGTCACGTCGTGCTCGGGATGGCGCGCTTCCTGGCCGTCGTCCGCACACGCGCGGCACGGCGACAGGTGGCCGGGGACCTGGACAAGGGGAGGGGAGGCGCATGAAGCGCATCGCAGGCAAGGACGCAGTCTTCCTGTGGTCGGAGACCGAGACCACGCACATGACCATCGCGTTCCTCGGGGTGTTCGATCCCTCGACGATGCCGGGCGGCCCACCTGAACCCGGTCAGGTCTACGCGAGCTTCAAGCGCCTGATGGAGCAGCGGATCCACCTCATCCCGCAGTTCCGCCAACGGGTGGTCGAGGTGCCGTTCGGCCTGGACAACCCGTACTTCGTCGACGACCCGGACTTCGACCTCGAGTACCACCTGCGTCGCATCGCGCTGCCCGCGCCGGGGGACCGGGCACTGCTCGAGGAGTTCGCGGCGCGCCTGGTGTCCCGTCCGATGGACATGACCAAGCCGCTGTGGGAGACCTACGTCGTCGAGGGTGTCGAGGGTGACAAGTGGGCCTACGTCGCCAAGGCGCACCACGTGCTCGTCGACGGCGTCGGCGGCAACGAGATGCTGGTCCAGTTGCTGGACATGGGACCGGAGGTGCGCGAGGTCGAGCCACCGGACGAATCGTTCGAGCCGGCGCCCCTGCCGTCCGACGTCGACCTGTTGCGCCACGCGTTGGTCAACACCGTCCGCAAGCCCACGCGCATGTTCGGCACGGTCCGGCGGTCCGGCGCTGTGGCCGTCGACTTCGCACGCTGGGGACTCAACCGCGGGGACGATCCCGGGCTGAGCGTGCTGGGTCCGCGGACGTTCCTGAACGGCGACATCGGGCCACACCGCCAGATCGCGCTGGGGAAGTTCCCGCTCGACGACCTGAAGGTCGTCAAGAACGCCTTCGGGTGCACGTTGAACGACGTCGTGCTGGCGATCACCGGCCGTGCGCTGCGTCGCTTCGTGGAGGCGAACGGCGGCCAGGTCGACAAGGGGCTCGTCGCCGCCGTTCCGATCTCGATCCGGCCGGAGGGCGACGTCGGGGTCGACAACCAGGTGTCCGGCATGACCGTCCCACTGCACGATGACGTGGACGACGTCGTCGAACAGTTGCGGTTGGTGTCCCGGGCGACCCGACCGGCCAAGGAGCAGCTCGGCGCCGTCGCCGCCACCGTGCTGCAGGACTGGTCCGAGTACGCGCCCCCTGCCGTGGCCGCGCAGGCCATCCGGTTCTACTCGCGCTCCGGCCTGACCAAGCGCGTGGCCATCGCCAACGTGACGCTGTCGAATGTGCCCGGCCCACCGTTCCCGCTCTACCTCGCGGGGTCGAAGATGCTGTCGATGTACCCGATCGGCCCGGTGATCCACGGGCAGCGCGTGAACATCACGGTGGTCAGCTACGACGGCACGATGTTCCTGGGCGTCGTGGCCGATCGCGACCAGGTGCCGGACGCTCGCGGGCTCGTCGACGCCTTCGTCGACACCCTCGGTGCCCTGCATGCCGCGGCCCTCGAGCACGCCTGATGGTGGCTGCGGAATCGCCGGTGGCTGGTGCTACCGTCCTGACGATCCGTCAGGGAGGGAGCCCAACGTGGAGATCAAGGTCGACTACGACGTCTGTGAAGCGAACGCCGTCTGCGAGGACATCTGTCCGGAGGTGTTCCACGTCAACGAGCAGGACCAGTTGATCGTGCTGCAGCCGAACCCACCAGCAGAGTTGCACGACAAGGTGCGGCAGGCCGTGGACCGCTGCCCGAAGGCGGCGATCACGGCGATCGAGGACTGACGGGCCGCCGGCCCAGAGCGAGGACGACATGGCATTCCGGGGAAGCGTCGCACTGGTCACCGGGGGTGGATCCGGGATGGGCCAGCGGTTCAGCGAGCGCATGGCCGCGCAGGGTGCCAAGGTCGCGGCGCTCGACGTGAACGACGAGGGCCTGGCCCGCACCGCCGCCACGTCGGACAACATCACGACGTTCAACGTCGACGTGACCGACCGCGACGCCGTCGAACAGGTCGTCCAGAAGATCAGCGCCGACCTGGGTCCCATCGACCGCGTCGCCGCGGCTGCCGCGATCATGCCGTCGGACGCCATCGCCGAGATGGACACGGGCCTGATCACGAAGATCATGGACATCAACTACCACGGCGTCGTGCACGTGACGAAGGCCGTGCTGCCGCAGATGCTCGAGCGCAACCGTGGCGACATGATCATCTTCGCGTCGTTGATGGGCCACCAGCCGCAGCTGTACCTCGGTGCGTACTGCGCCTCCAAGCACGCCGTGAAGGCCTACGCCGAGATCCTCCGGTACGAGAACGTGGACACCGCCATCCGGTTCGCGTGTGTGTGCCCGCCGGCGGTGCGAACGCCGCTGGTCGACCAGCTCAAGCCCAACGCTGCCGCGTTCCTCGACGTCCTGCCCGAGTCCACCCAGCTGACGCCCGACAAGGTCATCGACTCGATCGAGAAGGGGCTCGAGAAGGGCAAGCTCTGGATCATGCCCGGAATCGCCAAGCCGGCGGCCGCGTACTACAAGCTGCTGCCGAAGGTGTTCTGGAAGTCGTCACTGAGCATGGTCGAGGACTGACGCTGCTGCCCGTCCGGGCACGGGATCAACCATCGGCCGCCCCGCTCGGGGCGGCCGAACGCGTGTGTGCGGGCCCCTCGTCGATGGCCCGGTTGTTCGGGCGGGCGAACACCCCGGTCGCCTCGGCGCACAGGCGGCCGTCCGCGGTCGAGCGTCCAGCCATGACGAGACGCGGTCCGTCCAGGTCCTCGATCCACGCCTCGTAGGTGATCGGTACGTGCAACGGCGTGATCGAGCGGTAGCGGATCTCCAGTCCGGCGGTGTAGCCCGGACGGTCCGTCGCCATCTGGGCCACGCCGAGCAGTTCGTCGAACGCTGCGGCGATGATCCCTCCGTGGACGCCACCGGCCGGTCCCTCGTACTGCTCGGTGTACGTGACCGTCGCCGTTGCCGAGGCGCCGTCGAACGCCATGGCCAGGGGCGCCGCGACGGCGTTCATCCGTCCGGTGACCGGCGAGCGTTCGAACAGGTATGACGCGGGCAGTTGCGCCCGTGCCGGCGTCGTCGCGAGTCGCGGCAGGGCGCGAACGCCGTCACGCAGGGCGGTGGCCGCGGCCAGGAGGTCGTCGACGGCGTCCAGGTCTGCTGCCTCGACGTCGGTGGTCGCCACGTCGCGGGCCAGGGCGCGCAACGTCGTGACCATCTCGTGCATGGCGTCGCGGCGTGGGTCGTGGTCGATGCCGAGGCCGAGCCAGTGCGTGCGGTCGGACGGGGGCGTGGGCATGCAGGTGCCTTGGACGGATATCTGACGGGGTGTCAGGAACAGGCTAGTCTCTCGCACCTGACACACCGTCAGGGGACGGCGTCCCGGGAGGTTCACCGACGCATGCGGCTTGCGCTCACGTCCGACCAGCAGGCGTTCCGTGACGAGGTGCGCGACTACTTCACCTCGGTCTACACGCCGGAGATCGAGGAGCGCGTCGAGCGTGATCCCGTCGACGTGGCCGCGTACCGAGACCTGATGCGGCAGTTCGGCGCGGATGGGTGGTTGTGCCCGACCTGGCCGGTCGAGATCGGCGGACGAGGGCTCAGCCCGGTCGAACAGTTCATCTTCTTCGACGAGACGCAGCGCCTGCGCGTGCCGCTGCCCTTCCTGACGACGAACACGGTCGGGCCCACGATCGCGGCGTTCGGGTCGGACGACCAGAAGGCGTTCTTCCTGCCACGGATCGTCCGTGGGGAGTGCCTGTTCTCGATCGGCTACTCCGAGGCGGGTTCGGGCACGGACCTCGCATCCCTGTCCACGCGTGCCGTCCGCGATGGTGACCACTGGGTCATCAACGGCCAGAAGATGTGGACGTCGCTCATCGACCGCGCCGACCACGTCTGGCTGGCCTGCCGGTCCGACCTCGACGCCCCGCGCCACAAGGGGATCTCGATCATCACCGTGCCCACGGATGCCGACGGCTTCTCGTGGACGAAGATCAACACGATCGGTGGTGGGATCACGGCAGCCACCTACTACGAGGACGTCCGAGTGCCCGTCAGCAACACCGTCGGCGAGGTCCACGGGGGCTGGCGCCTCATGACGTCGCAGCTGAACCACGAACGGATCGCGCTCGCGGCCTCGGGTCCGGTGCGGCGGCGCTACGACGAGGTCCGGCGGTGGGCACAACGGACGAAACTCGCGGATGGACGACGAGTCGTCGATCAGGACCACGTCCAGCGCAACCTCGCGGAGGTTCGCTCGTTGTTGGAGGCGTTGCGCCTGTTGAACTGGAAGGTGGCCTGGGCCACTTCGCGGGAGCGCATCGACCCGAAGGATGCGTCAGCCATGAAGGTCTACGGCTCGGAGATGTCGATCCGGACCTGGCGCCTGCTCATGGAGGTCGTCGGCCCCACGGCCCTCCTGACCCACGACGACGACACGGCCGTGCTGGCCGGGGAGCTGGACGAGGAGATGCGCCGCGCCGTGGTCGTCACCTTCGGGGGCGGCACCAACGAGATCCAGCGCGACATCATCGCGACCATGGGACTGGGCATGCCCCGGTCGCCCCGCTGAAGGACGACGCGTGGACTTCGACCTGACCGACGAACATGCCGCCATCGTCGACCTCGCGACGACGATCCTCGGCGAGCACGCCGACCCTGCACGCCTGCGCCAGCTCGAGGAGGGCGGGCTCTGGCTCGACGACGAGGCATGGCGGGCCTTCACGGGGTCCGGGCTGGTCGCTGCGGTCCTGCCCGCTCCGGTTGGCGGCGACCTCGGCATGCTGGGACTGCACCTGCTGTTGGAGCAGGCCGGGATGACCGCGGCGCACGTGCCGCTGTGGGAGCACGGCGTCGGGGCCCTGACGTTGGCCACCTTGGCGCCGTCGGCCGTCGACCTGGATCGGGTCGCGACCGGGGATGACCTCGTCACGCTTGCGCTGATGGAGGCCGGTGCCACTGCCGACGCCCCCACCGTCGTGGCCAGCGACGGCGACGGCTGGCGCCTGACGGGCACGAAGGTGCTGGTCCCGCTGCTCGACCGGACCCGGCACCTGCTGGTCTCGGCGACGACGGAGGCGGGGGCGCCAGCGGTCTTCCTCGTGGCACGGGACGCTGTCGTGGCAACGCCGCAGCAACTGTCCTCCCGCGTGCCGCACGCACGTGTGGACCTCGATCGGGTCGAGG
>JBFJMP010000112.1:0-7314 GCA_041633895.1 Nitriliruptoraceae bacterium | reverse complement strand
GATCTTCGACCGCGTCACGCCCGACGGCGTCGCGTGGGACGACGGCCGGTTCGTCCGCGCCGACGTGATCCTGTGGGCGACCGGGTTCCGCCACGCCCTCGACCACCTCGCCCCGCTGCAGCTGCGCGGCCCGCAGGGTGGCATCCGCATGACCGGCACCCAGGTCGCCGACGACCCGCGCATCCACCTGCTCGGCTACGGGCCGTCCGCCAGCACGATCGGCGCGAACCGTGCGGGACGCAGCGCCGTCCGCGACCTGCGCCGCTGGCTGGCCACGGACGCGCAGGCCGCCTGAGCTGCCCGGCTCAGACGGACTCGGCGTCGAGCAGTTCCCGCAGGATGTCGGCGTGGCCGACGTGCTGCGCCGTCTCCTCGATCATGTGCACCAGGACCCAGCGCAGGGTGGGCTGGAACCCGCCCCGCCCCATCCGCACGGCCAGCGCGCCCGGCTCCTTGCCACGGGCGACGTCATCCGACTCGCTGGCGGCTGCGCGGTAGTCCTCGATCGCGTCCGCAAGCGTGACGCCTTCGGCCTTCCAGTCCGCGTCGGTGTCCTCGCGCGTCCACGTCAGCGGGACGTCCTTCTCGCCGGCGAAGTTCACCCGGAACCACCAGCGCTCGACCCCGGCGAGGTGGTTGACGATCCCGATCAGCGTCGTCAACGACGGGACGAGGCGACGGCGCGCCGTGTCCTCGTCGAGGCCGTCCACGGACGCGATGATCGCGTCCCGGTGCTGCTGCAGCATCGCGAGGAGCAGGTCGACCTCGCTCATGTCGGCTGGCCTCATGCGTCGTCCTCCAGCAGGCGCTCGACGACCTCGCGGTGGGCATCGAGCGCCTCGCGCAGGTCACGTTGACCGGCCGCGGTCGTCAGGTCGCCGCGCGTCCGCTCGGTGATCGCCCGCGCCGCATCCGTCGACCGGCGCAGGCCCTTCGTCACGCCGTCGGGCGCGTCGATCGTGACCAGCACCGACAGGATCTCCTGCATCTGCTCGAGCATCGACTCCGCGGAGTCGTGATCGCCCGCGCGGACACGGTCCAGGCAGGCGCGCCGCAGCTCGCCGACCGTCTCGGACAGCCCGTGCAGCCACGCGGTGGGGTCGACCCCGACCTCGTCGTGGCCGGGCAGCACCTCGCCCTGCACGGCCGCCCGCGTCAGCACCGCCTCGGCGACCTCCTTGGCGGCGTCGTGCACGAACCCGGCGTGCAGCAGGTCCGGTTGCTCGCGCAACGCGGCGGTCGCCGCGGCCAGGGCGTCGTGCGCCTCGGCGATCAGGGCGTCGGCGTCGGCGAACTCGCTGCGGTGGACCGCCCGGATGGCGTTGGCCGCCGCGCGGGTCGCCTCGCGGGCACGTTGGATCGACTCCTCACGTGCGAGGTGACGCGCCGCAACCCAGCGGCGGACCTCCGTGGAACGGGCCAGCAGCGACTCGGTCGCCGCGTCGTCCCCCGAGCCGGTCGGGCTCACAGCTCCCAGCGGGCCGACGAACCGGCACCGGAACCGACCGCCATGCGGTCGTCGCGCAGGTCGATCTCGCGGTAGGTGTCGCGGCGCTCGTCGAGCGGACGGATGACCGCGCGTGCACGGTCCTCCTCGAGCTTGAAGTGGCGCAGCAGGGCGACGTAGCCGCCGGTGCCGACCCAGGCCAGGATCGCGAGCGTGGTCGCCATCCCGCCGAAGATGATCGCCCCGAGCGTCAGGGCGATCGTGGTCGTGATCAGGCGCGTGAAGACCAGGCGACGGCGCGACTGGACCCGCGTGTGGCGCGCAGAGGGGGCCGGGCGTGCCGGACGACCGTCGGCCGCCGGACGCACGCCGACGATCCGGTTCGCGTCGGAGGGCACGAGGATCTCGCGTCCGTCAGGGCGGGTGCGCAACACGGCCATGGCCTCTTCGAATCCTCCGACGGTGACGTGTGGGTCGAGCGACCGTCGGGACCGTACCGCTCCCGGGACGAGCACTGCAGCCCAGCCGAGGATCAGGAGGAGCAACAGCGCCTCGTCCATCTTCCACCTCGTCACGTGGTCACGTCTTCAAGTGCTTCAGGCAAGTGCTTCGGTCAAACCTGAGGACCCGACCCGACGCCTTGTCGCGGACCGTGTCCGAATCCTGTGGAGCGTCACCCCACGGTAACGCCACCGACCGCGGCGGCGAAGCATCCCCGACGTCGTACGGACACCTGTCCGTCCGGCCGCCAGTGAGGCCTCGACCCCTCAGTCGTCCGCGTGACGATAGTCACCCGAGCGGCCGCCTGACTTGCGGATCAGGTGGAGGTCGGTGACCGCGACGTCCTTCTGCACCGCCTTGCACAGGTCGTACAGCGTCAGGGCGGCGATCGAGGCCGCCACCATCGCCTCCATCTCGACGCCGGTGCGGTCCGCAGCGCGCGCAGTCGCCGTCACGGTCGCGACCCCGGCGGCCGCGTCCACCTCGATGTCGACGTCGACCGAGGTCAACGCGATCTGGTGGCACAACGGGATCAGGTCGGGGGTGCGCTTGGCCGCCTGGATCCCCGCGATCCGCGCCACCGGCAGCGCGTCACCCTTGGGCAGGTCGCCGTCCGCGAGCAGGCGCGCCGTGGCCGGCGACATCTCGACGCGGCACCCGGCCACCGCCACGCGGGCGGTCACGTCCTTGCCGCCGACGTCGACCATGCGCGCCGCGCCGTCGTCGTCGAGGTGGGTCAGTCGGGGGGTCTCGTCAGCCATGCCGACCTCACGCGTCGATCAGGAGGTGGACGGCGATCGGGTCGCCCGCGGACAGGCTCGTCACGTCCTCGGGCACCTCGGCCAGCGCGTCGGCCTGGGCGATCGACGACAGCACGTGGCTGCCCTGGTGGCCGGTGGGGGTGGCGACCCAGGTGGCGCCGTCCCGGTGCATCCGGACGCGCAGGTAGGAGCGCTTGTGCGCCGGGCTCGTGACGTCGGCGCCGAGCACCGCGGTCGTGGCCGGACGCAGCAGGTCGCGGCGCCCCTGCAGGACGCGCAGGGCGGGCCGGATGAACACCTCGAAGGACACGAACGCCGACACCGGGTTGCCGGGCAGGCCGAACACGGGCACGCGTCCGATCCGGCCGACGACCTGTGGCATGCCCGGTTGCATGGCGACCTTGAACCGTCCGGCCTCGCCCAGTTCGTCGACGACCTCGGCGACGAGGTCGCGGGTCCCCGCGGACACGCCGCCGGTCATCAGGACCATGTCGGCGGTGCTGAGGTTGAACTGCAGGGCCTCGGTCAACGCGGCGCGCGTGTCCCCGACCGGGCCGGCGACGAAGGCGATCGCCCCGGCGCGGCGCACCATCGCGGCCAGCATCGGGCCGTTCGAGTCGCGCAACTGACCGGGTCCGGGGTGCTGGGCGGCCGGGACGAGCTCGTCGCCCGTCGACAGCACCGCGACGCGCGGCGTCGGCACGCACATGACACGGTCGATCCCGGCGGCGGTCAGCAGTCCGATCGCGCCGGGGCTGAGGCGCTGGCCGGCACCCACGAGCAGGTCGCCCGGGGACACGTCCTGGCCGACCGGTCGCACGTAGGCACCGTTGGCGGCGGGCTGTTGGATCCGGACCCGTCCGCCCTCCTCGCGGGTCAGCTCGACGGGCACGACCGCGTCGGCGCCGGCCGGGAGCGGGGCGCCGGTCATGATCCGCAGCGACTCGCCGGGCCCGACGCTGCCACCGGGCGCGTCACCCGCGACGACCTCGCCGGTGACCCGCAGGTCGACGGGGGCGTCCGTGCCAGCCGTGGCCACGTCGGCGCTGCGCACCGCGTACCCGTCCATCGCCGAGTTCGCGAAGCCGGGCAGCGGCTCCTGGGCGCGCACGTCGTCGACGACGACCAGGCCCAGCGCGTCGGCGACGCGCATCTCCATGGGCTCCGGGCGCGGCAGCGCCCGGATCACGTACTCGCGGTAGGTGTCGACCGGGAGCAGCTCGTCCGGCGTGTAGACGGTCGAGCGCCCCTCGCCGCGGAAGTTCCCGCTCATGGGCGCCGCTCCTTGACGAAGCCGTCCAACCAGTCGAGGAAGGCGGGCCCGACGTCGTCTCGGCGGCTGGCGAGGTCGACCGTGGCCTTGAGGAAGCCGAGCTTGTCGCCGGCGTCGTGGCGCACGCCGTCCAGGCGCACCCCCACGATCGGTTCGTCGGCGGCCAGGGCCTCGAGCGCGTCGGTCAACTGGATCTCGCCGCCGCGCCCCGGCGGCGTCGTCGCCAGCACCTCGAAGATCGACCCGGGCAGCACATAGCGACCGATGACGGCGAGGTTCGACGGCGCCTCGTCCAGCGGCGGCTTCTCGACGAGCGCGGTGATGTCGAAGATGCCGTCGGTGTCGGTCGGCGTGACGGTGGCGATCCCGTACTTGTCGACGTCGTGGTCGGGGACCTCCATCAGCGCGACGACGGCGCGCCCCGTCTCCTCGTGCACCTGGAGCATCCGCTCGAGGAACGGCTCGTCCGGGTCGACGAGGTCGTCGCCCAGCAGCACGGCGAACGACGCGTCGTCGCCGACGTGGTTGCGTGCCTGCAGGACCGCGTGGCCGAGCCCCAGCGCCTCCCCCTGTCGGACGCTGTGCACCGTGGCGAGGTTCGTGGCGTGGTGGACCTCGGCGAGCAGGTCGTCCTTGCCTGCCGCCTCCAGCGCCTGCTCCAGCGCCAGCGCCCGGTCGAAGTGGTCCTCGATCGCGGACTTCCCGGCGGCCGTCACGAGCAGGACGTCGTCCAGCCCGGCGCGCGCACACTCCTCGACGATGTACTGCAGCGTCGGGCGGTCCACGAGCGGCAGGAGCTCCTTCGGGACGGCCTTGGTGGCCGGCAGGAAGCGCGTGCCGTACCCGGCGGCGGGGATCACGGCGTTGGTGATCGTCACGGAGACCTCTCGGGGCGTGAGTTCCCGATGAGCGTAGTGCCCGCCATGGCCGGTCCCCCGCCGTCCGAACGTCCCCCGCCGTACGATGGGACGAGGTGCCGCACGGGCAGGCGGTCGACCAGGATGGTGAGCAGATGGCCGACCCCGAGGTGGCTGCACGCAAGGCGGCCCTGCGTGGCAGCGTGCTCGCGGCGCGTCGCAGCATGGGTACGGCCCGCGAGCAGGCCTCCGACACCATCGCGGACGCCGTCGTCCGCCTGCCCGAGGTGTGGCGGGTCCGCAGCGTGATGCTGTACGCGGCCGATCCGGACGAGGTGGACCTCACCGCCGCCGTGCGCACCCTCGTCCAGCGCGAGGCGGTGCTGCTCTACCCGCGCGTGGCCGGCGACACCCTCGAGGTCGTCGAGGTCCGCGACCCCGCCGACCTCGTCCCCGGTCACCGCGACATCCTCGAACCGGTCGGTCCGGCGGTCGACCCGGCGACGGTCGACGCGATCGTGGTCCCCGGCGTGGCCTTCGACCTCGACGGTGGCCGCCTCGGCCGGGGCGGGGGCCACTACGACCGCCTGCTGGCCGTGCTCGACGAGGACACGACCCGCATCGGCGTGGCGTTCTCCAGCCAGGTGGTGCCCGTCGTCCCCCGGGACGAGCACGACCAGCCGGTCGACATCGTCGTCACCGAACACGCGGTCCACCAGACCGGCGCGCGCCGCACGCCCCGGGACGCCTGAGCGGGGACGCCTGAGCGAGGGCGGCTGAGGAGTCGTGCGCGGATGGCGGGCAGGCCGTTGTCAGCACACCGGTCGTGCCGGTAGCCTTGGCAGTCGAGGGCCACGAGTGCCAACGCGCGCCGTCGCCCTGCTCCCGTACGGTGCACGCCCGCACCCGCCACTTCACTCCTGACCCTTCGCCCCATTTGGAGGACTGCCATGCCGACCTACGAGTACGCCTGCCGTTCCTGCGGTGAGCACCTCGAGGTCGTCCAGTCGTTCAAGGACGACGCGCTGACGACCTGCCCCGCCTGCCAGGGTGAGCTCCGCAAGGTCTTCTCGGCCGCCGGGATCATCTTCAAGGGCTCCGGCTGGCACATCAAGGACTACGGCGGCTCCTCGTCGACGAGCGCGGCCCCGTCCAGCTCCGACTCGTCCAGCGACTCCTCCTCGTCGTCCAGCACCTCCGCCGGCGACTCGTCCAGCTCCAGCACCTCCACCAGCTCGTCGAGCACGGACGCGAAGTCGGCCTGACCCGGGCCGTCCACAGGCACCAACCGGGGTGACCGGCCCGTCGGCTGGCGTGGTGTGCTGTCGGGCATGGACCTGCCGCGACTGCCCCGGCTCGGCGCCCCGTTGCGCGGGCGACCGTTCGTGCTCCCTGCGGTGCTGGACCGCGTGAGCCGGGCGTGGTGGCAGCTGGGCCCGCGCCTGCGTGGCGCGCTCGTGGCGGTCGCGGTCGTGGCCCTGCTCGCGCTCGCGGGTCGGGGCGCCAGCACGTCCGCGTTCGGGCCGCCGGTCGAGGTCGTGGTCGCGGGCCGCGACCTGGCTGCTGGGGCGGTGCTCGACGGCGGGGCGGTCGCGCGCCGTACGTGGCCGGCCGACCTCGTACCCGACGACGCGCTGACGGACGCTGCCGGTGGGCGGTTGCGAGGGCCGGTCGTCGCCGGTCAGGTGTTGACCGAACGCCACCTGGTCGCCGGGCTCGCCGGCCTGCTGGCCCCGGGGCAGACCGCGGTCGCGGTGCCCCTCGACGGGCTGCCCGAGGTCAGCCCCGGTGACGTCGTGGACGTCGTCGCGGCCACCCCGGACGGCCGTGGTCAGCGCGCGGCGTCGGGGGTCTCGGTGCTGGCGGTGGACTCGGGCTGGCTCTGGCTCGGCGTCCCGGACGCCGCCGTGGACCTCGTGGCGGCGTCGGGGGCGGCGGGGCGCCTGAGCCTGGGCGTGCGGTCGGGGCTGGACTGACGGGCCTCGGCCTCGTCCATGATCGCCCGGGCCATCCGCGGGAAGATCAGGGCGTGGAACGGCAGCAGCAGGTACCAGTAGACGCGGCCCCACAGCCCGCGGGGCAGGAACCGGGCGCGCTGTTCCAGCATCACGCCGCCGTCCGCCGTGGCGACGTGGAACTCCAGCCACGCCTCCCCCGGCAGTTTCATCTCGGCGTGCAGGCGCAGCAGGTGGGGCGCGTCCACGACCTCGGCACGCCAGAAGTCCAACGCGTCCCCGGCGACCAGCACGTCCGGGTGACGGCGTCCGCGCCGCAGGCCGACGCCCCCGACCGCGACGTCGAGCCATCCCCGAATCACCCACATCCAGTTCGCGGCCGGGTAGCCGCGCTCGCCGCCGATCGCCATCGCGGCGGCGAACACGCCGTCCGCCGTCGCGACGTCCGACCACACGGCCTGCTCGTCGGCGAGCACGGTGCCACCGGACCAGTCCGGGTCGGCCTCCAGCGGCTCCTCGG
>JBFJMP010000111.1:0-7319 GCA_041633895.1 Nitriliruptoraceae bacterium | reverse complement strand
CTCGACCGCGATCTCGACATCGGCCCCGAACGCCTTGGCCGCCTCCTTGCGCGACTTCTCGGGATCCAGCGACCCCAGCACGTGGGTCAGCATCAGCCGAGGCACGCCCACACGCTTCGCCAGCGCCCCCGCGTCCGTGGCCGTGAGGTGGATGCCGGGCGGGTAGTCGGAGATGTCGCCCTGCCAGGTCGCCTCGCACAGGAAGAGGTCGCAGCCCGCGGCCGCAGCCTCCAACTCGGGGCCTCCTGCCGTGTCGGAGCTGTACACGAGCGTGCGGCCCTCGGCCGTGATCCGCAGCGACACCGTCGGCACCGGGTGGTTCGCGTGATGGCACTCGATCATGAACGTGCCGATCTGGAACTCGTCCCCCGCGTCGATCGGCACGTGGTGGAACACCTCGTTGAACGCGAACGCCGAGTCGTCCGACAGCAGGCCCGTGAGCATGTCGTGGACCTGCGGCGCCGCGTAGAGGCGGATGGTCTTGTGCCCCTTCGCGTGGAACCGGAGGGCGTAGAACATCCCGATGAGGTCGATGCAGTGGTCGACGTGGCGGTGCGTGATGATGATCGCGTCGAGGTCCTCGGGCGCCATGATGCGCTGGAGGTTCGCCGAGGAGCCGTTGCCGGAGTCGACGAGGATGTTGGTCGAGCCCGATCGCAGCAGGTACGACGAACACAGCCGCCCCGGCCCGGTGTGTGATCCGGAACTGCCGAGCACCGTGAGTTCGAACGCCATGCGTCTCCCGTTCGCTGGCCCGCGGGCAGCGTAGGCCGTCACGCGATCCCACACGGCCGATCGGACAGGGCGCCGCGCGCCGGTGGGGCTCACGCCCAGAGCGTGCCCGAGATGCGCTCGGCGATCTCGGCGACGTCACCCTGCGCGTAGGCGCCCGTCGACAGGTACTTCCAGCCACCGTCGGGCGACAGGGCGACGACCGAGGAACCCTCCGGCAGTCGCTGGCACACGCGCACCGCCACGGCCAGCGAGGCACCGGTCGACACGCCGGCGAAGATGCCCTCCTCCTCGGCGAGCCGACGGGTGTACGTCAGGGCCTTGAGCGAGTTGCACTTGATGCGGCTGTCGAGGACGGACTGGTCCAACACCTCGGGGACGTAGCCCTCGTCGAGGTTGCGCAGCCCGTACACGAGGTCGCCGTACTCGGGTTCCGCGGCGTAGACCTTGATGTCGGGGTTGAACTCCTTGAGGCGCTTGCCCACGCCAGTGACGGTGCCGCCCGTGCCGAGCCCGGCGACGAACGCCGTCACGTCCGGCAGGTCCTGGATGATCTCCGGCGCGGTCGTCTCGTAGTGCGCCAACGGGTTGGCGGCGTTGCCGTACTGGAACGGCATGAAGATCGACGGGTCCGCGTCCGCCATCTCCCGCGCGAGCCGCACGGAGCCGTTCGAGCCCTCGGTGGCGGGCGAGTCGACGATCTGTGCGCCGAACATCTCCAGCAGCTGCCGTCGCTCCTCGGAGGTGTTCTCGGGCATGACGCAGGTGAGCGGATAGCCCTTGGTCCTGCAGATCGCGGCCAACGCGATCCCGGTGTTGCCCGACGTCGGCTCGAGGACGCGCTGCCCAGGGGACAGGCGTCCGTCCTTCTCCGCCTGCGCGATCAGGTAGGCGGCCACCCGGTCCTTCACGGACCCGGTCGGGTTGTGCCCTTCGAGCTTGAGGTAGATCCGGTAGCCGGGGGGCGACAGGTTCGGCAGGCCGACCATCGGCGTGTTGCCGACGGCCTGCGCGATGGAGTCGTAGATCACCGGGACCCACCGGCAACCGCGGGCATGATCGCGATCTCGTCGGACTCGGCGACCGAGGTGTCCAGGCCGTCGAGGTAGCGGATGTCCTCGTCCTCGACGTAGACGTTGATGAAGCCACGGACCTTGTCACCGTCGAAGAGCTTGTCCTCGAGGTCGGGGTGGCTGGTCACGATCGAGGTGAAGACCTCACGGACGGTCGCGCCGGTGGCGTCGAGCTTGGCCGCACCGTCGGTGTGCTTGCGCAGGACGGTGGGGATGCGGACGGAGGCCATGTCGGGAGTCCTGTGGTGGAGGTGTGGATGCGATGAGGTCGGGTGCCGTTGGTGGCAGCGTATCGACGGGGCCCTCGCGGCCCCGAGGCTGCCCGTGCGAACGGTCGTAACGTCCGGACATATTCCTGCGCGTGTGCGGGCGCGCCGTGCAACGCCCTGTCACACCGCCTGCCTAGCATCGCACCGATGCGACGACTCCGCCCCGACCAGGTCCGCCGCGCGGCGATCGCCGCGTCGGGGCTCGACCGTGCCCGCCCCGCCCGGGTGGACGTGCGCCACTTCCGCCGGGTCCTGCGCGACCTCGACGTCGTGCAGCTCGACTCGGTGAACGTCGTCACGCGCGCCCACGAGATGCCGTTCTTCTCGCGGCTGGGCGCCCACGACACCGAGGCGCTGCGCCGCTGGTTGTGGCGGTCGCGTGAGGTGGTCGAGTGCTGGGCCCATGTCGCGAGCCTCATGCCGATGGACGCGCTGCCCCTGCTGCGCCACCGCCAGGACGAGAACGAGCACCCGTGGAAGGGCGTCCAACGCCTGATGGACGAACAACCGGGCTACATCGAGGCGACCGAGCGCCACGTCCACGACCACGGTCCGGTGACGGTCTCGGACCTGCCCGACGGCGGAGCCCGCCGGGGCGACTACTGGAACTGGTCCCCCGGCAAGTTGGCGCTGTCGTGGCTGTTCGAGGCGGGGCGCATCCACGTCCACGAGCGGACGTCGACGTTCGTCGCTGCCTACGCCGCCCCGGAACACGTCGTCCCCGACGACATCCGAGCGCTCGACGGCGTACCGCGCGACGAGGCGCACGAGCGCCTGCTGCTGCGGGCCGTCCGCGCCCAGGCCGTCGGGACCGTCGAGTCGCTCGCGGACCACCACCGGCTGCCGATCCGGGAGGCCCGCGCCGCCGCGGCGCGCCTCGTCGAACGGGGTGACCTCCTCGAGGTGGCGGTCGACGGCTGGGGCCGGCCCGCGTTCACCCACGCCGACCTGGTCATCCCGCGCCGCACGCAGGCACGCGCCCTCGTGTGCCCCTTCGATCCGCTGGTGTGGTTCCGGCCCCGGCTGGAACGCCTGTGGGACTTCGACTACCGCATCGAGATCTACGTCCCCGAGGCCAAGCGCCAGTACGGCTACTACGTGCTGCCGTTCCTGCTCGGCGACCGCCTCGTCGCACGCGTGGACCTGAAGGCGGACCGCGCGACCGGGCGCCTGCTCGTCCGGGGCGCGTGGGCCGAGTCGCACGTCACCGACCGCGCCCATGTGGCGACGGAACTGCTCGCGGAACTGCGCGAGCTCGGTGCGTGGCTCGACACACCGGAGGTCACCGTCGCGGACAACGGTGACCTCGCTGGTGATCTGCTGCAGGTGGCCTGACGGGATCAGGCCGACCGGATGTCAGTGGTCGTGACCGGCGTGGTCGTGACCGGCGTCGTGCTCGGCGATCTTGGCGCGGACGTCGTCCATGTCCAGCTCGCGGATCTGGCCGATGAGGTCGTCGACGGCGGCCTCGGGCAGCGCGCCCGGCTGTGCGAAGACCATCACGCCCTCGCGGAAGGCCATCAGGGTCGGGATGCTGCGGATGCCGAACGCCTGGGCCAGCGCCTGCTGGTCCTCGGTGTCGACCTTGCCGAAGACGATGTCGTCGTGCTTCTGCGACGCCTTGTCATAGATGGGACCGAACATCTTGCACGGCCCGCACCACTCGGCCCAGAAGTCGACGAGGACGATGTCGTTGTCCTCGATGGTGCTGTTGAAGGTCTTGTCGGTGAGGTCCGTGGTTGCCACGTGGGCTCCAGTCCTGGTCGGGGGAAGTCGGTGTTCTCGTCCATGACAACGGATGAGTGGGGTGGCTGCATTCCCCGCACCTTGGCCGTTCGGGTGGCTAGCGTCCACTCACCGGACGGAGGGCGCACCATGGTCAACCACCTCAAGAAGCTGCAGAAGGCCGACCTGCTGGACCCCGGCGAGGTCGCCAGCGCGGTCCTGTTCGTCGCCCCGTCCGGCAACACCATGCGCATGGGCACCGCCGCGGGTGTGGGTGGCCTCGTCGGTGTCGCAACCGGTGCCGCGCTGGACAAGCGCCGCGAGAAGCGCGAAGCCGAGGAGGACGCGGCCGCTGGCGTGGCCGAGTCCGGACTCGCCGACCAGGTCGCCCTGACCGGCAACGGCTACCTCGCCGTGACCGACCGCCGCTGGGTGCTGCTGTCCCACGGCACCGTGTCGGGCAAGCCCAAGGAGGTCGTCGCGACCTTCGACCACGGGGACGTCGCTGCCGTCGAGATCACCAAGGCCAAGCTCGTCGGGAAGGCACGCGTGCGCTTCCGTGACGGTTCGGCGGTGACGCTCGACGCGCCCCGCGGCCAGAAGTTCGACGACCTCGTCGCGGCGGCCGGGGCGCTGGGCACCACGGTCACGGTGTCCTGACGCCGACCCGACGGGAGGCGGTCAGGCTCGATGGAGCCCATCGACGATCTCGCCGAGGGCGCGAGCGACGCCGTCCGGGTCGGCGAGCATGTGGAAGTGGTTCCCTGCATGCAGGTCGACCAGCACCCACCCCTCGTCACGTGCGCGCCGAGCGGTCGCCGAGTAGCCGTCGCTGAGCAGCAGTACGCCGCACGGCGCATCAGGCCAGCCCACGACGGCTGGAATCGGTTCGGTCCAGTAGGCCTCCGGCAGGGGCCGAAGACCGTCGAGCAGGCGACGCCGGCGTCTCGGGTCCCGGACCAGCGGGGTCAAGTCCTCGTCGACCCAGTTGGGAAACGTGCGGTCCGAGGCGAGCAGGTCGCCCAGCTCGCGCGCCAGATCCGGCGCCTCGGTGCGAAGCTGCTCAAGCCGACTGGAGCCGTCGGTGGGGAGCCCAGCGTCCACCAGAACGTAGGCACCGACCTCCAGGCCGGCGGCACGCAGCCCCGTACCGATGTGCGGAAGCAGTTGCCCAGCGCCGCTGTGCGCAACCAGCACGACCGGACCCTGCTGGCGCGACTGCCGGACATGGTCCACGACGGACTGGACCTGCGGACCCCAGAACTCCGGTCCACCACGAGCGACATCCGGGACGAGGACGGAACGTTCCCATCCCCGCAACGCGTCCGCAACCGGCCCCCAGGTGTCGGCGCCAACGATCGGGCTGTGGACCAGGACGACGACCGAACCCTGGACCACCTCGGGCATCAGGCTGCGGGGGCCGCGTCGCGGACCTCGACGGGGCGCTCGGTGACCTCGCCGTCGAGGATGCGGTACGCGCGGATGTCGGGGTGGTCGCGGTCCTGCAGGGTGACGATCGCGTAGGTCGCCTCGGGGTAGGCGGCCAGGCGGATGTCGGTCTCGGACGGGTACGCCTGCGTGTGGGTGTGGGAGTGGTAGATCACCATCTCCCACTCGTTGTCCTCGATGTCCCGCATCGCCCGCAGCAGTTCCTTCGGGTTCATGACGTAGTACGTCATCGAGCGTTCGTCGTTGGTGATCGTGAAGTGGTGGATCGTCCCGTCCGCCTCGATGCCGAGCAGGCCGCAGACCTCGTACGGGAAGTCCGACCAGGAGTGCTCCACGAGGGCGTCCCAGGTGGCACGGTCGATCACGAAGGGGGCATCGAGTGGAGTGTCTGCGGACACGGCAGGCTCCGTCAGTCGCGGCGTGGACGCCCCGGGATGAAGGCGTTCGTCCGGGCAACGTACTCGTCGTAGCCCTCCCGCTTCGACCCGCCCTTGGCCATGTTCTTGTCGGTCAGCGCCACACCGGAGACCTTCACGATGAACAGCGTCATCAGCGCCGAACCGAGCAGGGCCCACCACGCTCCGATGCCCGTGGCCAGCGCGAAGACCCCGAGCCCCCACCAGACCGTCGCGTCACCGAAGTAGTTCGGGTGGCGGGTCAGGCCCCACAGGCCCTGGTCCATCACCTTGCCGCGGTTGGCCTCGTCGCCGAGGAAGCGGGTGAGCTGCCAGTCCCCCACGGCCTCGAAGTAGAACCCCGTCAGGAACACGACCGTGGCCACGACGTCGACGATGCCGAGGTCACCGGTGCGGGTGGCGACCGCCAGCAGCGGCAGCGAGATCAGCCAGGCCAGCACGCCCTGCAGGACGAACACCGTGACCAGGGAGCGGATCCACCACACGTCGGGGCGGCGATCGCGCATCGCCGTGTAGCGCGCGTCCTCGCCGTGTCCCCAGTTGCGCCAGGTGATGTAGCCGGACAGGCGCAGGCCCCACACGGTCAGCAGCACGACCACCAGGGCCTCGCGGCTGCCCTCACCGTCCCCGAGCAACGTGTAGGTCCAGCCCAGGACCACGAAGGCGAGCCCCCAGACGCGATCGACCAGGCTCGTGTCCTTCTGGACCAGACTGGCCGCCCAGGTGACCACCATGAGTCCCAACCCCGCTGCCAGCCCCCACACCCACACCTGCCACGCGGCCATCAGGCACCTCCCTCGGACGCCAGTATGGACCGTGCCGCGCGCAGACCCGAGGACATCGCCCCCTGGATCGATGCGGTGTCGCGGTGGTCGCCGCACACCCAACGCCCCGGCGCGACGGCAACCGGATGCTGCAGCGTCGTCAGGTCGCTGACGTCGCAACGTGGCTGGGCATACGGGATGTCGTCGACACGCAGCAGGTCGAGGTCGGACGTCACCGTGCCGAACCACCCCGCGAGCTGGGCGCGAGCGGCCTCGTCCGCACGTCCGACGTCGGTGGCGGGGTGGCGCAGCGACACGGCGATGGTCGCGCGACCGGGGGGCGCGTAACCGGGGGCGACCTCGCTCATGACGACCACGGTGTTCGCGGGTCCGGACCGATCACCGTCGAGCAGGAGGTGCGGGCCACGGTGGGGCGGAGCGTCCGCGCCGTACCAGAGGGTGGTCGTTGCCCGGCCGGGGCGGGGCGGGTCCAGTTCGGCTGGCAGCAGGTCAGCTGCGGCCGGGGCGTCGGTCGCGACGACGACGTGCCGGGCCGCCACGTGACCGTCGTCCGTGCGCACGCCGTCACCGTCGACGCCGACGACCCGCGTGTCGAACTGCACCGTCCCCCGCGGCAGTCCGGCGGCCAACTGGTTGGGCAGGGCCTGCATGCCGGCCGCGGGCACGGCGACCTCACCCCGGAAGAACGTGCGGAAGACCAGGCTCGTGAACCGCGACGACGTCGTCATCTCGGGGTCGAAGAAGGTGCCGGTGAGGAAGGGGCGGAAGAAGGACTCCTGCAGGCGCTCGCTGATGGCGAGTTCGTCCAGCAGGTCGGCCGTCGACTGCTGGGGCGCGGTCGCGACCTCCTGACCGCTCGCCGCGAGCAGG
>JBFJMP010000110.1:0-7436 GCA_041633895.1 Nitriliruptoraceae bacterium | reverse complement strand
GTCCACGTCCGCGATCGCCTCGCGCAGCCGGTCCGCCCGATCGGCCGCATCCACCAGGAGCGCCGCCCCGGTACGTACACAGGACACGACGTAGACGTTGTTGTCCATCTCGCCGACGGACAGCTTGCGAACGCGAACGGGCCCGTCGACGCGTTCGATCCAGTCGCCGTCGGCCTCGACGTGTCCGTCGTAGCTCATCTCGCGCACTCCGTGGCAGGGGGACGAGCGGCACCCTAGGTTGGGACGCGGGCAGGACATGCGCGCGATCCGTTCACCTCGCGGCAACGTCACGGCGGGTGGGGCGTCAGGTTCCGGGCGTAGCGTCCGACCCGTACAGCGAATGCGCCACCACCTCGCCCCTCCTGGGCGCCTGACTGGAGTCCTGACGTGAGCCGAACCCTCCGACGGCTGGGCCTGCCCCTTGCGGCCGCCCTCGTCCTGCCACTCGCCGTGCCGATCACCGGGGCCGCTGCGGCACCCGGGGAGACCTCGATGGCCGTGCGTGTGCTCGGCAGCTACGACAACGGCGGGGAGGGCGCCGCCGAGATCGTCGCCCACGATCCCGACAGCCAGCGGCTGTTCGTGGTCGATGCCGCGGCGGGCGCGCTGCTCATCCTCGACGCGACCGACATGTCCCACATCGACACCATCGACGTGGCTGCGGACGGCGACCCGAACTCCGTCGCGGTGCGGCCGGGGACCGGCAGCGGCGACGCGCTCGTGGCGCTTGCGCTCGCCGACGGCACGAACCTCGGCCGTGTGGGCCTCTACGACATCGACGGTACGCAACTGTCGATGGTGACCGTGGGGGACATCGGCGCCGACGGCCAGGACGCGAACGACGCCTCCCTGCCCGACATGGTCACCTTCACCCCGGACGGTGACACCCTCCTGGTCGCCAACGAGGGCGAGTACGACCCCGGGGACCAGACCGTCGCTGCGGACGACACGGACCCCGAGGGCAGCGTCAGCCTCATCGACGTGTCGGCCGCCGACCCGACGACCATCGCCCAGGGAGACGTGACGGAGCTGGACTTCCGGGCCTACAACAGTGGCGAGTCCGACGACCTGTCCGGCGCCATCGGCGACGAGGGCTCCGGATTCCACTTCGACCCGACCGCCGGATCGATCGCGCAGGACATCGAACCGGAGTACATCGCCGTCACGGGAGACTCGTCCACTGCGTACGTCACCCTGCAGGAGGTCAATGCCGTCGCGGTCGTCGACATCGCAGGCGCGGCCGTCACGAACATCCTGCCACTGGGCCATCTCGACCGTTCCGTGGCCGGCAACGGACTGGACGGATCGGATGACGACGGCGCCATCAACATCGCGACGTACGACGGCCTCTTCGGGATGCGCATGCCCGACGCCATCGCCGTCCACGAGGACGGCGGGGACACCTGGTTCCTGACCGCCAACGAGGGCGATGCCCGCGCGCTGGACGTGGAGGGCGTGCCGTACGACTCCGACGCTGCCGAACAGAAGATCGAGGACGTGACCCTCGACCCGGTCCTCGACCCCGCGGACATCGCCACCGACGACACGGCTGGGCAGCTGCTGGTCACGCCGCACCTCGGCGACACCGGTGGGGACGCGGCCTTCGAGGAGCTCTACTCGTTCGGGACGCGCTCGTTCACGATCTTCGACGACGCCGGGAACGTGGTGTTCGACTCCGGGGACGACTTCGAGCAGCTCATCGCGGAGCGCTTCCCCGAGGCGTTCAACGCGGATGACCCGATCGAGCAGGACGGCGACGACCTGGCCTCGGACTTCGACAACCGGTCCGACAACAAGGGTCCCGAGCCCGAGGGGATCACCGTCGGGACCATCGGCACACAGACGTACGCCTTCATCGGCCTCGAACGCCAGGGGGGCGTCATGATGTACGACATCACGACCCCCGCGAACGCCACGTTCGTCGACTACATCACGACCCGCAACCTGTCGGACTACGTCAACGGCATCATCGACCCGGCCCAGCTGCTGGACCCAGAGGCGACGGGGGGCGACTGGAGTCCCGAGGGCCTCGCGTTCATCGACGCGGCCGACTCGCCGACGGGCCGAGCCGCGCTGGTCGCCGCCCATGAGGTGTCGGGGACGGTGACGATGTTCGACCTCGGCACGTTCCTGACGGAACCCGCTGCCGCTGCCTCCCCGGCTGCGTCCCTGCCGACCTACCAGACCACGCGCACTCGGCTCGCGGGCGCCGATCGCGTCCGCACCGCCATCGAGATCGCGGAGCACGCGTACCCAGGCGGCGCGGACGTCGTCGTCCTCGCCCGACGTGACGTGTACGCGGACGCCCTCATCGGCGGACCGCTGGCCGCTGGCCTCGACGCCCCGATCCTGCTGACGCGCTCGGACGAGTTGGAAGGCGTCGTGCTGGACGCCCTCGACGACCTCGGCACCCAGTCGGTCCTGCTGTTGGGCGGCGAGGGCGCCCTGTCGGCGGACGTCGACGACGCGCTGAAGGCCGCAGGGCTGGTCACCCGCCGCATCGGTGGTGACACGCGCTTCGAGACGGCGCAACTGATCGCCGAGGAGGTCGCACCCGACGGGTCCGACGTCGTCTACGTCGTCGAAGGGATCAACGCCGACGACTTCCGCGGCTGGCCGGACGCCCTGTCGGTCGCACCGCTCGCGGCGTTCCAGGCGGCACCGATCGCCCCGGTCCGAGCCGACCTGATCCCTGCCGCGGCCCAGTCGATCATCGATGACGCCGACGCCGGCGAGGTCGTCGTCATCGGCGGTCCCGCTGCCGTGAACGACATCGTCTTCGACGCGCTCGTCGCACAGGACGAGGGGCGCACGGTGCGGCGCCTGTCCGGGCCCAGTCGCTATGCGACGAACGGCGCGGTCTACGACGAGGCGCTGGCCCAGGGGATGGACCCGACGACCCGCTGGCTCGCCACGGGCCTCAAGTTCCCCGACGCGTTGACGGCCGGTGCCGCAGCCGGGGCCGCCGGGAACCCACTGGTGCTCGGCCACGGTCGCGACCTGGGCCGCGAGGCCGACACCATGGCGCGCCTGACGTCGCTGCCCGAGGCCCGGGACGAGATCCTCGTCATCGGCGGAAACGCGGCGATCTCCCTCGAGGGTGAGGCGGTGCTGGCCACAGCCCTCGAGGCACCCGACGCGCCGGACGCGGACCTGTGCCTGACCGTGTTGCACAACAACGACGGTGAGTCGCAACTGATCGACGCGGGCCGTGGGCTCGAGTCCTTCGGCGGCGCTGCGCGCTTCGCCACGCGCCTCTTGACCGAGCGGGCGCGTGGGTCGATCGCCCGTGACGGGTGTGACGAGGTCGGGACCCTGACGGTGACGTCGGGCGACAACTTCCTCGCGGGGCCGGAGTGGGCGGCGAGCCAGGCGAACGGGGTGCCGTTCCACGACTCCCGCCTCTACGACTACCTCGACTACGACGCGATCGACCTCGGCAACCACGACTTCGACTTCGGTCCGGACACCGCGGCCGACTTCATCGCCGGGTTCACCGACGAGACGCCGTTCCTGTCCGCCAACCTCGACCCGTCGCGCGAGCCGGCACTGGCCGCCCAGGTGAACCTCGGCCGCCTGCGCCCGTCCACGACGGTGGACATCGGGAGCCACACGGTGGGTGTGATCGGGCTCACCACGCCGACACTGCCACTGATCTCGTCGCCGCGCGAGGTCGGCGTGTTCGGACTCGGCACGGACGCCGACCCGCAGGCCGAGGACCTCGACCTGCTCGCGGGCTTCGTCGCGGGCGAGGCCGCTGCACTGAGCGCGGACGGCGCGGACATCATCGTCGTGATCAGCCACCTGCAGGGCGTCGACACCGACCTCGACCTCGTGCCGCGCCTCTCGGGCGTGGACATCGTGGTCGCCGGCGGTGGCGACGAGGTCCTGGCCAACCCGGGCGACCCGCTCGTCACCGGCCACAACGGTGACGTGTACGGGACCTACCCGCTGGAAGTCCTTGACGCGGATGGCGCCACCGTGCCGGTGGTGACGACCGCGGGTTCGTACACCTACGTGGGACGCCTCGTGGCACGGTTCGACGCCGCCGGTGACCTGCTGGGCACCGACGGTGACTCGCGGATGGTGCGCGTGGCCGGTGGCGCCCTGTTCGACGCGGTGGTCCCCGACGGTTGGGTCGACACGAACGTCGTGACGCCCGTCCGGGCGTTCATCGACGGGTTGGCCAGCAACGTCATCGCCACGTCGACGGTCGACCTCGACGGTGTGCGCAGCCGGGTCCGCACGCAGGAGACGAACGTGGGCAACCTGCTCACGGACGCACTGGCATGGCTCGCGGAGCGCGACGGCGCGGCGTTCGGGCTCGACCCGTCCGCCGAGGTGGTCGCGATCGCCAACGGCGGCGGCATCCGCAACGACTCGGTCATCCCGGCCGGCAACGTGACGGTGCTCGACACGTTCGACATCGCGCCGTTCCCGAACTTCGTGGCGGCCTTCGAGGGCGTCACGGCCGCAGAGCTCGACACGCTCTTCGAGCACACGTACGGCCAGATCGAGTTCACCGACGGGCGCTTCGCCCAGGTGTCGGGCCTCGAGGTCACCGTCGATCCGTCCGCACCGTCGGGGAGTCGGGTCTCCTCGGTCACCCTCACCGGGGGCGTCCCGATCCCGCCAGCGGGAGTCACCCTCGTGATGCCGGACTTCAGCGCACGCGGCGGGGACGGCTACCCGGTGGCCGGGTTCGGGGACTTCACGGTCCTCGGCACCAGCTACCAGGAGGCACTGGCGCAGTTCATCGCCGCGCCGAACGGACTGGACGGGACGATCAGCGCCCCCACGTACAAGGTCGTCGCCGAGGGCGGCGGGAACGCCGCACGCATCCTCTACCCGTGACGTACACCCGGCCAGGGGCGAACAGGTGTTCGTTCCTGGCCGCGGTCGCTATCCTCGCGGTCGATCTCGAGTGTGACGGACAGCGACGTGGGCGACTCCATCACCGTCCGTGGGGCGCGTGAACACAACCTCAAGAACGTCGACCTCGACCTGCCCCGTGACGCCCTCGTGGTGTTCACGGGCCTGTCGGGTTCCGGCAAGTCCTCACTGGCCTTCGACACGATCTACGCCGAAGGCCAGCGGCGCTATGTCGAGTCGCTGTCCGCGTACGCGCGCCAGTTCCTCGGGCAGATGGACAAGCCCGACGTCGACGTGATCGAGGGCCTGTCGCCCGCGATCTCCATCGACCAGAAGTCCACATCCCGCAACCCGCGCTCGACCGTCGGCACGATCACCGAGATCCACGACTACCTGCGCCTGCTGTACGCCCGCATCGGGACGCCCCACTGTCCCAACTGTGGCCGCGAGATCGCGTCGCAGACCGCCGAGCAGATCGTCGACCAGGTCCACGAGCTGCCGTCGGGCACGCGCTTCCAGGTCCTCGCCCCGGTGGTCCGCGGGCGCAAGGGCGAGTACGGCGCCCTGTTCCAGGACCTGTCCACCAAGGGCTATGCGCGCGTCCGCGTCGACGGCGAGGTGTACCCGGTCGACGAGGTGCCGAAGCTGGCCAAGACCTACAAGCACGACATCGAGGTCGTGGTCGACCGCCTGGTCCAGAAGGAGGACATCCGACGGCGCCTGGCCGACTCGATCGAGACCGCCCTGCAACTGGCCGAGGGCATCGCCATGATCGAGGTCCTGCCGCCACGCGATGCGGTCGACGCGGCCAGGGCGGCAGGGGAGTCCGAACCGGCTCCCGAGGTCCACGTCTTCTCCGAACACCTCGCCTGCATGCACTGCGGCATCTCCTTCGACCAGATGGCACCGCGGAACTTCTCCTTCAACTCGCCCTACGGCGCCTGCGAGGAGTGCACGGGCCTCGGGACCATGCTGCGGGTCGACCCCGACCTCGTCGTGGGTGACCCGGACCTGCCCGTCACGGACGGGGCCATCATCCCGTGGGGTGGCAACGGGGGTCAGTCCACCTACTACTCCCAGCTGTTGCGAGCGGTCGTCGAACACCTCGGTGAGGACCCCGCCACGCCGTGGCGTGATCTCCAGGACGCGACGCGCGCCGCCGTCCTCGACGGCGTGCCGGGAAAGATCCACGTCCAGTACACGAACCGCTACGGCCGCAAGCGCAACTACAAGGCCAACTTCGAGGGCGTCCTCGCCCAACTGCGTCGACGCCACGACGAGACGGACTCGGACCACGTCCGCGGCCAGATCGAGCAGTACATGCGGGAGATCCCGTGCCCGGCGTGCAACGGGGCACGCCTGAAGCCCGAGGTCCTGTCCGTGACCATCGGCGACACGGGGATCCACGAGGTCTCGGCCATGTCCGTCGGCGACGCCGGCGCCTGGGTCGACGACCTGACGCTGACCGACCGTCAGGAACTGATCGGTGCCCGCGTCCTCAAGGAGATCCGGGCCCGGTTGAAGTTCCTGCTGGACGTCGGCCTCGAGTACCTGACGCTGGACCGTCCGGCGGGCTCGTTGTCGGGCGGCGAGGCCCAGCGCATCCGCCTGGCCACGCAGATCGGTGCGGGCCTCGTCGGCGTGCTCTACGTGCTCGACGAGCCCTCCATCGGACTGCACCAACGGGACAACGAACGCCTGATCGAGACGCTGATCCGCCTGCGCGACCTCGGCAACACCCTGATCGTGGTCGAGCACGACGAGGCGACGATCGAAGCGGCGGACTGGGTCGTGGACATCGGTCCCGGCGCCGGTGTCCACGGGGGCGAGATCGTCCACTCGGGGTCGGTCGACGGGCTGAAGCGGCTCACGCGCAAGTCGCTCACGGGCGCGTACCTGTCCGGTGCCATGTCCATCCCGACGCCGGACGAGCGCCGTCCGGGCAACGGCAGGCACCTCACCGTCGTGGGCGCCACCGAGCACAACCTCCAGGAACTCGATGTCGCGTTCCCGATGGGCACCTTCGCCTGCGTGACCGGCGTGTCGGGTTCGGGCAAGTCCACCCTCGTCAACGACATCCTGTCGCGCGTCCTCATGCGCCACGTGTATGGCTCACGCGATGTGCCCGGCAAGCACCTGCGGGTCGAGGGGCTCGACCACGTCGACAAGGCCGTCATCGTCGACCAGTCGCCGATCGGTCGGACCCCGCGGTCCAACCCGGCGACCTACACGGGCGTCTTCGACCACATCCGCAAGCTCTTCGCATCCACGCCCGAGGCGAAGGTCCGCGGCTACCAGCCGGGGCGGTTCTCGTTCAACGTCAAGGGCGGTCGCTGCGAGGCGTGCAAGGGCGACGGGACGATCAAGATCGAGATGCACTTCCTGCCGGACGTGTACGTGCCCTGCGAGGTCTGCAAGGGGCGGCGCTACAACCGCGAGACGCTGGAGGTCCACTACAAGGGCAAGACGATCTCGGAGGTGCTGGAGATGTCGGTCGAGCAGGCCCTGGACTTCTTCGGGAACCTGCCGTCCATCGCCAACCACATGCAGACCCTGAACGACGT
>JBFJMP010000109.1:0-7459 GCA_041633895.1 Nitriliruptoraceae bacterium | reverse complement strand
GGCTGCTCCGTCCGGATCCACCCCGTCGTTCACGACGTCACCCACGCCTCGATCATGGCGCCCACCCGGTCCGGGTCCTCGAGGTGCAGGAAGTGGCCGACGCCGTCCAGCACGTCGACCCGCGATGCGGGATCGGCCGCCTTCAGCAGCGTGCGGGACCGGTCGGCGTAGCCCGCGCCCATGCAGCCGTCGTCACGGCCGTGGAGGTACAGCGTCGGCCGTGGCGGGACGGGTGCCGCCGCGAACTGGGCCCGGGGGTTGCGCAGACCGGCACGTTGGGCGCGGTAGTAGCCGAGGGCCGCGGACAGCGCCTCCGGTGCTCGCAGCGAGGCGAGCAGGCCGTCCCGGTCCTCCGCGGTCATCGCGTAACCCGGCGACCAGTCCTGCCACAGCCGCATCACCCGAGCCATGACCCGGTCGTGACCGAGCCGCTCGACCGGGAACTGGGCGGCGAACATGTACCAGGAGCGGCGGAGTTGGCGGGCCAGCAGACGACGCTCCAGCAGGGCGCCCGTCGGGGGGACGGCCAGCGTGACGACACGACTCCAGCGCTCCGGTGCGACGGTGGCCGCCTCGTAGGCCGCGACGGCGCCCCAGTCGTGGCCGACGAGCACCGCCTGGTCGTCACCGCCGAGCGCGGCGTGCAGGGCGTTGGCGTCGCGCGCCAGCGTCGCACGGGAGTACTGGCCGTCGGCGGGGACCTGCGTCGGGGCGTACCCGCGCATCCACGGCATCACGACGCGAAAGCCGGCGTCCGCGAGTCGGGGTGCGAGATGGCGCCACGTGGCCGCCGTGTCCGGGAAGCCGTGCAGCAGCAGGGCCAACGGACCGTCGTCGCCGCGGGACTCGTACGCGAAGGTGAGTCCGTTGGCGTCGACGAAGCGGGCCATCAGCGCACGACGAAGTTCACGAGGCGACCCGGGACGACGATGGTCTTGACGACCTCCCCGTCACCGAGGAACTTGGCGACGTTGTCGTCACCCGTGGCGACGGCGATCGTCGTGGCCTCGTCCGCATCGGCGGCCACGGTGATCTTCCCGCGGACCTTGCCGTTGACCTGGACGATGACCGACACCTCGGCCTCGACGAGCAGGGACTCGTCCGCCTCCGGCCAGGCCTGGTCGTGGATCGACCCGACGTGGCCCAGGCGCGTCCACAGCTCCTCGGTGATGAACGGGCACACCGGCGCGAGCAACAGGTGGATGGTCGTGACGGCCTCGCGCATCGCCGCACCGGCCACACCGGCGTGGGCCGCCGCCTGGACGGCGTTGGTCAACTCCATCATCTTGGCGATGGCGGTGTTGTACTTCTTGGCCTCGTAGTCGGCGGACACGGCGAGGATCGTGCCGTGGGTCGCCTTGCGCAGCGTCGCGACGTCGCCGTCGGAACCGACGTCAGCGGTGTCCGGCATGCCGTGCTCGAGGGACAGGCGCCACACGCGCGACAGCCACTTGTGCATGCCGGCTGGCGAGACGTCGGCCCAGTCGATGTCGTCCTCGGGCGGCGAGGCGAACAGCATCGTCCCGCGCAGGGTGTCCGCGCCGTACTGGTCGTAGACCTCGGCGGGCACGACGAGGTTCCCGCGCGTCTTGGACATCGCCGAGCCGTCGAGGATCACCTGGCCCTGGTTGAGCAGCGCCTGGAACGGTTCGCTGGCCGCGAGGTGGCCGCGGTCGCGCAGGGCCTTCACGAAGAAGCGCGCGTAGAGCAGGTGGAGGATCGCGTGCTCGACGCCGCCGGTGTACTGGTCGACGGGCAGCCAGCGGTCGGCTGCCTCACGGGTCCACGCCTGGGTGTCGTCGTTCGGGGCGAGGTAGCGCAGGAAGTACCACGACGAGTCGACGAACGTGTCCATCGTGTCGGTGTCGCGGACGGCGTCGCCGCCGCACGACGGGCACGCCACGTGCTTCCACGTCGGGTGCAGGGCCAGCGGTGACCCGTCCACGGCCCAGTCGAGGTCGTCGGGCAGGCGCACCGGCAGGTCGGCGACCGGAACCGGGACCTCGCCACAGGCGCCACAGTGGATGATCGGGATCGGGGCGCCCCACGAGCGCTGGCGCGAGATCAGCCAGTCGCGCAGGCGCACGTTGACCTTGCCGGTCCCCCAGCCCTTGGACTCGACGTCGCGGATGATCGCGGCCTTGGCCTCGTCCGCCGTCATGCCGTCGTAGTCGCCGGAGTTCACCATCACGCCGGGGCCGGTGTAGGCCTCCGTCATCGTGTCGGCGTCCAGCTCCTCGAGGAGGTTGCCGTCGCCGTCGGTGGGCCGGATGATCACGTCGATCCGCAGGCCCTCCTGGCGCGCGAAGTCGAAGTCGCGCTGGTCACCGACCGGGACGGCCATGATCGCGCCGGTGCCGTAGTCCATCAGCACGTAGTCGGCGGCGTACGCCGGGATCGCCTCGCCCGTGAACGGGTTCGTCATGTCGAAGTTCAGGCGCAGGCCGCGCTTGCCGCGGTCGTCGCTGGTCGACATGCGCTCGATCTCGGACCGCTTGGACACCGCGTCCATGAAGGCCGCGTACTCCGCGTCGTCGCCCATGCGCGCCGCGACCAGCGGGTGCTCCGGGGCGAACACGAAGTAGGTGGCGCCGAAGATGGTGTCGGGGCGAGTCGTGGAGACGACGACCTCGTCGTCGCCGTCCGCCGTGGCGAACGTGATCTCGGCGCCCTCGGACCTTCCGATCCAGTTGCGCTGCATCGTCTTGACGCGCTCGGGCCAGTCGATGGTGTCGAGGTCGTCGAGCAGTTCCTGCGCGTAGTCCGTGATCTTGAAGAACCACTGGTTCAGCGGACGCCGCTCGACCGGGTCGTCGGAGCGCTCGCAGAGCCCGTCGACGACCTGCTCGTTCGCCAGCACGGTCTGGCACCCCGGGCACCAGTTGACCAGCGCGTCCTTGCGGTAGGCGAGGTCGGCCCCGAACAGTTCGAGGAAGATCCACTGCGTCCAGCGGTAGTACTCGGGGTCGCAGGTGTGCAGCCGCGTGGACCAGTCGAACGAGTAGCCCAGTCGCACGATCGAGCTGCGCTGCTCCTCGATGTTGTCGTAGGTCCACTGCTTGGGGTCCGCGCCGCGCTTCTTGGCGGCGTTCTCGGCCGGCAGGCCGAAGGCGTCCCACCCGATCGGGTTGAGGACGGCATGGCCCGTCATGCGCTTGTGCCGCACCAGGGCGTCGTGCAGCGAGAAGATCTCACCGTGACCCATGTGCAGGTCGCCCGACGGGTACGGGAACATCGTCAGGGCGTAGTAGGGCTCACCCGGGTGGTCGTCTGCGAGGGTGTAGGTGCCCTCGTCGTACCACCGCTGGGCGATCGCCGGTTCGATGGCAAGCGCGTCGTAGCGCTCGTCGTCGCTCATGTCTCAAGGCTCGGTTCGTCGGGCTCGGGTCGTGGGAGAGGGCGAGCGTAGTGGCGCCGTCCCCGCACGACCCACGCACGGTCACCGGCGCCGTGCCGCCTTCTGCGCCTTGTCGAGGATGGCCTTGGCCGGGCCGGTGACCGCGTCGACGACCTTCTGGACGAGGCCGCGGGTGTCGCCGGCAGCGCGCGACGCCCCGTCGACGGCCTTGTCGCCCTTGGCGTGGAGGCGGTGGACCTCCGAGTGGGCGCGGCTCTCGATGTCGTCGACCGCCGCCTTCGCGGTGTCGGCCGCCTTGCGGGCCTGGTCCGCCGCCTTGTCGATGACCTTCTCGGCGGTCGTCGCGGCGCGGGCCGTCGTGTCCTTGGCGGTGCCGGGGAGGTCGTCGGCGCCAGCACGCGCCCGGTCGGCAGCCGCCGCGATGCGGTCGGCCATGACCTTGCCGATCCCCGAGATCTCGGTGAGCTGCTCGGTGGTCGCGGCGGCGAGCTCCGCAACGGTGGAGAACCGCTCCTCCACGCGCTTGGCGGCGTCACGACGCAACCCGTCGACCTGGTCGAGCACGTCTTCGATGCTGGCCATTGCCTGCCCTCTCTGCGATGAGACGTCGGTGGTCAGCAAGGCTAGTGCGTCCGAGCCAGCCGGATTCGTCGCACCGGGGAGGTCGGCCGTGCCTCATCGATGTACGACATCCACCACCAGGTCCGTGCCGTGCTGGGCCACCGAGATCCTGCCGTCCCAGCGGATGTCCACGGTGCCCTCGCCCACGGGCATCCCCCGGATCTCGAGCCATTCGAAGGGTGCCGGGTGCATCGGCCGCAGCGTGATCCTCCCTGCCGGCACGTCCACGTCGAGCCCGAGCGCCGAGCGCACCAGCAGCAGCGCCCCGGCCGCCGCCCACGCCTGCGGGCGACACGCCGTGGGATACGGCACCGGGTCCGGTGACGTGCCGCTGGGGACTCCGGCGAACAGTTCCGGCAGGCGGTACTGGAAGGACGGCGCCGCCCGGACGAGGCCTTCCAGCAGTGCCAGGGCCGCCTTGTCCTGGCCGGCGCGGGCTGCCCCCCATGCCCCGATCGCCGTGTCGTGTGGCCAGACGGACCCACAGTGGTACGACAGCGGGTTGTACCCACCGTTGTCCGTCGACAGGGTCCGCAGCCCCCACCCCGAGTCCATGTCGCGCCCCCGGAGGCGGTTGCCGACCGCGGTCGCCTCCTCGCGGTCGAGGATGCCGGTGAACAGCAGGTGGCCCATGTTGCTGGCAACGGAGTCGACGGGGCGGTTGTCCGCGTCGAGGGCAACCGCCGGGTACGGACCGCGGTCGTCGTGCACCCAGAAGTGCTCCCGGAACCGGACCGCCATGGCGGCCGCCCAGTCGCGCCAGTGCTCCGCCCCCGGGCGGTCGAAGGCCGCAAGCAGGTCGGCTCCTCCGCGGGCGGCGGCGTAGGCGTAGCCCTGGACCTCGGCAAGGGCGATCGGCGCCGTCGCGTGGCGGCCGTCGGCGAACCGAATCCCGTCGCCACTGTCCTTCCAGCCCTGATTCGCCAGGCCGCGTCCGCCCTGGCGCGCGTACTCGAGGAAGCCGTCGTCGTCCGGGTCGCCGTCCGACGTCATCCATCCCAGCGCTGCCTCGACGTGCGGGATGAGCGGCTCGATCTGGGCCGCCGGGACGCCCCATCGCCAGGCCTCGTGCGCGAGGACCACGAACAGTGGGGTGGCGTCCACGGAGCCGTAGTAGTTCGGCGGGAGGTCCCCACGGTCGGTCAGGGCACCACGCCGAACCTCGTGGAGGATCTTGCCCGGCGCCTCCTCGGTGTCCGGGTCGTCGCGAGTCCCCTGACGCCGTGCCAGCGCGCGCAACGTGCCGATGGCGAGCCCCGGATCGAAGGGCAGCGCCATGAGTGCGGCCCAGATCGAGTCCCGCCCGAACAGGGTCAGGAACCACGGACTACCGGCCGCCGCAAACCGGTCCCCCGGCGCGTCGGGATCGTCGACGGCAAGCCCCTCCAGGTCGTCGAGGGACCGCGAGACGAGCCGGGCGAACGCCGACTCGGAGCATCGCACCACGGGGAGTGACGGGCCCGCCGTCACGGAGATGGCGGTGTGGAAGCCATTGCACCGACGCTGCGGGGGGCTGGTGCCGTACACGTCGGTGGCGGTCAGGTCGAAGCAGATGGTCCGCGACTGCCCGCTCGCGACCTCGATCGGGATGTGGATGAGCCCCGATGCCCCAACGACAGGATGCTCGGAGCCATCGACGGTCACGTCGACCTGCAGCCGCTCGTCGCCGTCCGGACGTGCGAAGACGAGGGCGCCGGCCGTGTTGACCGGGGGGATGCGACGCAGACGACGACCATGGCGGACGTCGAAGATGTAGGCGAAGTCCGTGCCGACGAGCACCTCCACCGACAGCTCGACCGCGACCTCCCCGTTGTTGGCGAAGACGACCTCCTCGTGGACCCCACCGTCGACCAGGCGACGCCGGGTGATCAGAACCGCCGGGTCGATGTCGTGGTCCCGGCTCGGCGGCAGGTAGCCGTGGAAGACGGCACGGTCCGCGTCGACGAGACCACCCGCCAACGGCCGGGGTTCGATCCCGTCCACCCGCAGCTCGAACTGGTCGAGAAAGCGCGCATCACGCACGTAGACGCCGAGGTCGCCCCCCGGCAGGATCTGGCCGTCGGGACCGGACACGACGAACGAGTCACGACGAACGCAGGTCACCTCGGTCAGCGGCCCGACCGTCGGGTTCACCCGACGACCATGCGTGGCGTCGACGGCAGCCGTAGTCGGTGGTAGAGCGCGGCGTAGCGGTCGACCATCCGTCGTGAACTGAAGTTGGCCACCGCATGGTCCCGGCACTCACCGCGGTCGAGCTGCGTGGCTCGGCCCACTGCTGAGGTGAACGCATCGATGTCGTCGGGGTCGACCAGGATCCCGGTGCGGCCGTCAGCGAGCACCTCGGGCGCGGCACCGGTGGCATAGGCGACGACGGGCGTCCCAACGGCGTTGGCCTCCACCATCACCAGTCCGAACGGCTCGGGCCAGGCGATCGGCACCAGCACGGCAGCGGCTTCTCCCATGATCCGGAGCTTCTGGTCATGGGTGACGTTGTGGAGCACCTCGATCACACCAGCCCCGATGCGGGGGGCGATGACGTCGTCCCAGTAGCGCTGTTCCGCCTCCTCGTTGACCTTGATCGCCATCCGCAGGGGCAACCCGAGTCGGCGAGCGACCTCGACGGCCACCTCCGGACCCTTCTCCGGGCTGGCGCGCCCCACGAACGCGAGGTGCCCGCCGGCCCCCGACCCCCGGGGGTGCGCCGCCATGTCGATGCCGTTGTGCACCACGGCGGCGATCCGCACCCCTGCGGGGGCGCGGCGCGCCTGGTCGTGGCTGATGCCCACGAGGTTCACCCGATCGGCGACCATCGTGTACAGGCGCTCGGCCGCGGGGGTCCACGGCCCATGGAGGGTGTGGACGACCGGCGGCCCGTCGGCCACCACGGCCATGCCCATGCCGATGCCCGTGTGGTCGTGGATCAGGTCGAACTCGTGCCGACGGACGTACCCGGAGATCACGTGCGGCAGTTCGGTGAACGCGTCACCGAGGTCCGTGCTCGGGGGCGTGTCGTAGACCGTCTGCAGCTGCGCGGTCGTTCGGGACCCACCCGAGGCGAGCAGGACCACGTCGTGGCCAGCGGCCACGAGTCCGTCGGTCAGGGTTGCCACGATCTGCTCGATGCCGCCATAGCTCTGTGGCGGCACGGCGAACCAGGGAGGGGCGATCTGGAGGATGCGCACACCGGGACCGGACGTGAAGGAGGCACCGACCACGGGTCGGTGTCCAGCCACCTTCGCCGGCCCACCCACCGACGGCAACGGTGGGATGTCGGGCCGCACCCCGAACGGCCGTTGGGCCCGCGCACACGTCGCGGTCCCGGTTGGTCGCCTCGACCCTGTGGGTGGTACCGTCCCGCACCGAACGGGCCGGTAGCGCAGTCCGGCAGCGCACCTCCATGACATGGAGGGGGTCGTGGGTTCAAATCCCATCCGGTCCACCCGACGAGAACGCGTCCCCATCACGGGGGCGCGTTCTCGT